>ONTX01000193.1 GCA_900320825.1 uncultured Lachnospiraceae bacterium
ACGGAGTCAAGGTCTGAAACATCCGGATCATACTCCGATATCTCTATACCTGACTTTTGGGTAAGTCCGTAAAGATCACAGTATTTTCTCATGTATTCAAGTCCATGGGCATCATCATAAGCTCCGTTAAGAGTAGCGAATTTATAACCCACATGGAAGAAAAAGAGGTTACAAGAATCTCTTATAGCAGTCCTTACATTCTCGTTTCCGTGATAACCGGTACATTTGGGAGAAGGATCGACATCTTCGAAAACTACATCGCAAAAATAGGTTGATGAAGTATCGATAACGCCTTCCTTAAGCCCCGCAGTTGCAGATACTATCTTAAAGGTAGAACCCGGTGCGGATTTATACTGGGTCGCAAAATTAAGAAGAGGCGACGAATCATCATTTATCAGTTTGTTATAATATGCCGCATCAACGGAATTGGCCATTTTATTGTTATCATAACCGGGATATGAAACAAGAGCCATTACCTGACCGTTATTCGGATTGGTCATAACAACAGAACCGTTACAGGTATCAAGTGCCATCTGAGCGGGAGTCAGGTCAAGATTTGTGATCCTGTTATAAAAGAACGTATACGAAGAGATAATACCCCTGTTAAGCCTGTCCATCTCATTTTCAGGGATATTGATGGCATCCTGTTCATACAAAAGCCTGCAGACAGAAGCTCCGGATATTCTGTCATTAAGGAGCATGTATTTATAAAATCTGATCTGATACTCGGGATCGCCATCACATATCTCAATAGCTTTACTGATAAGCGCATCAAAGATCTCGGAGGAGTCGGAATACTTGGAATCAAGGGAAAGTTTGGAAAGATCTATCCATCCTTCAGCAATACAGTGTTCAAGATAATCCCCGAGACTTACATTTTCTCCGGCGTCCCATCCTTTATAGACAGGATCTTCGGTATTTACCGCAGATGTCATGATAATGCCGTTTGTGGAAAGATTCTTGGCCAGATAATACTGATATACTTTATATTCATCATTCAGATGATCGTAAGGAGTTCTGGTAGTCCTTATGCCCTGTTCAAGAGTGGAATAGACGCTTTCTTTGTATGAAAGATATGCCTGATAAACCGCCCTTTCTGTTTCACCCGCATTATCCGAAGAAAAATGGGATACATCAAGGACATTATTCCTGAAAACAGAATAATAAACATCATATATGGGAATGGTCTTAACAGAGTCCGTAGTCCTTACGGCTTCTTTTGCATTCTGTAATTTCTGGGTAATGATATAGGCAAGTTTTCTCTCGGTAACATCATAGAGATTCATGGTAAGATCCATGTCGATGGAAAGATAAACATCCTGACCTCTGACGGCATCCCTGTGCTCAAGAACGGACAACACCTTACCTGTATTGTCTACCATGACCTTCTCATATCCCTTGGTTCCGTGAAGAGTAGTCTCAAGATAGTTTTCTATACCGGATTTACCTACAACATCCTCATAAGTGTATGTACCGGTGCTGGCCCCCTCTTCTATCATCCTGTTATTTAGATCTTCAATTTCTTCGGAAGAGATCTTACCGGTATATCCGAGGACATGCGCAAAATATTTACTGTTAACATATTTTCTGATGGTAACTTCATCTATCTTGACTCCCGGAAGTATATCCGAGTTTTCAAGAAGAAGGGCAACTGTTTTTTCACAAACATCGGTTGATACCGTAGTTCCGATATACTTTCTGTAAGATGTGAGACTTATGGCGTAACGTATCTTGATGATATCCAGCCACTCCTTATTGGTATAACCCTTACCCTCCAGAAACTCAGATTTTTTATCCTCAGGATCCATAAGTTCACCAACGGAGAACCTGTATCCCTTTCCCGAATTACGGCTCAGATAAATCATGACCTGAACAGGTGTGGAGGCCGCTTCTTCATCTGTCAGATCCTGGGTATTAACATGATCGTAGACATCAGCAAGGAAACGGGTAAGCTGGGCCCCCGAAACCGTATAGATAAACTCATCATCCGAATCCAGAGCGATCTTAAAATCCGTATCAACGGAATCTCCGTTTTTTGCAAGAAGCGTGGACAGATTATATGCAAGCTCGTTTAATTTCTTATCTTTGTCGGATGAAGTCTCAAAGGTATCTTCAATACTGACGGAATATGCAAGTTCGTTATATGCAAGGAGATTTCCGTTCTTATCGTAGATATTTCCTCTGGTAGGCATGATATCCCTTGTTTTTTCCTGCTCCAGCACGAAATTATCAAGGAATTCCTGGCCTCTTATTATCTGAAGATCAAAGCATCTGTAAAGTAAAACCCCGCACAAAAGAACAGCCACCATGTAAACAAGGGTGACCCGGCTGGTAAGGATATTTATTATTCTTTCCCTTAGCCCGTCAAACATTAGCGGATTCTCTTTCCTTCTTAATACGGTATTTACGGAACAAAGTATTAATGCCCAGCAAAGGCGGATAAATAATAAGCGAAACAAGCAGCGTATAGAATATCTCCGGCAGGATTATATTCAAAAGATAATATCCGAAACTCAGCTTTCCTTTCAAAAGAAATGAAAATACATAAAACATTATCCCGTATGTGACATCGCTGAGTGCTATGAGAAACATGGGAAGTCTGATATCTTCATCATAAAACAGATCACTGAGTCCGCCGTTTAAATAACCTATGATCACAAGTATAAGCGCATTGAGACCGATCATCTCGCCGAAAAAGATATCCATGAGAAGACCTGCAAAAAAACCGTACAAGGCACCGGATTTTTCACCGAAGAAAAACCCATAGATACATATAACGAGGACAAGCAGATTGGGAATTACCGTGCCCAGCTTAAAATGCGTGAAAACACAGGTCTGAAGCACAAAAAAGAAAACTATTGAAATTATATTCAGAATCTTCTGGATCATTTATTCCTGTTCGAAATCATCTGTTTTAAGATCAGTGATAACAAGTACCGTGGAAAGATAATCAAATTCAGCGGCAGGATCTATGGTGCCGGATTTGGTCAGGTTATTTGCGTCATTTGTTACCGTATCGATATAACCCACCAAAAGCCCGGGAAGGTATTTATCACTGATGTTACTTGTTACTACTTTGTCGCCTTTTACAACTTTATCATCGGTATCCGAAAGATAGGAAAAAGACATAAGGCCTTTATCTGAAAGCTTAAGATCTCCGGAAACGATCATTGTCAGATCTGAAGAAACTACCTGGCAGCTGACATTAACTCCATCTGAAACAATGGAAGTGACGCGGGACCAGTTAGGACCCACGGATGTGATCCTTCCCACAAGCCCGCCTCCTGCTATAACATTCATATCAAGAGCAAGACCGTCATTGGTACCCTTATCAATAACAAAAGACTCATACCAGTTACCTCCGTCCTTGAAGATAACCCTTGCACCCACTTTGTTGTATGAGTAATAGGTTTCGGACAGATCCAGAAGAGACTGCAGATCTGTAAGTTCATATCTTTCCTGTGTCAGAATGGTATTTTCCTCAGTGAGCTCTGCAACCTTAGCCTTAAGTTCTTCGTTTTCTTCCATTAAAGATCTGATGGTCTTAAGCTCTTCATGCCGTAGTCTGAGCCACTCTCCCGCTCTTGAAACACCTTTTTCGAAAGGAACTATAACGGTTCCCGCAGCGGTATTTACGGCATGATCAAGAATATGGGTCCCGTATGTGAGCACCATAAGGAAAATACATATTGAAGTTAAAATAAGGAGGAGATATTTACCCGGTATGGTAAATCTCTCCCCCCTTGGTTTTGTTACAGGACTCATTTACCCATACCTTCAGCACTTTGAGCCAGCGAAGAAAACTCGGATTCCTGAATGATCCTTCCAAGTCCGTATGCGGTGGATGTGATCGGTTCATCGGTTACATTAACCTTAAGTCCGGTTCCGTCCGCTATCCTCTCAACAAGATGTGATACCTGGCTTGCACCGCCTGTGAGATAAATTCCGTTTCTGAAAATATCTGCGGAAAGTTCAGGGGGAGTTCTCTCAAGAATAAATTTGATACTGTCAATGATGGATTTAAAATCTCCCTCAAGGGAATCAACTATCAGTTTTGTGGGAATCTCTCTCTGAACGGGAAGTCCGGTGACTATATCCCTTCCGCAGACAAGAGCGCCTTTTCCCTGCTTTTCAAGATCGCTGAGGTTTTTCTTAACCTCCTCCGCAGTCTTGCCACCGATCATAAGACCGTACTCGTTTCTAACGGCTCCCCTGATGGAATCATCAAATTCAAGTCCGCCATCTTTAATAAGTCTGGATAATACAATTCCGCCCAGTGAAAGAATGGATATCTCAGTGGTTTCAAAACCAACGTTAACAACAAGAACACCGATGGCATTCTTAACGTCGATTCCCATTCCGACTCCGTCTGCAAGAGCTTTCTGGACAACATAGATCTTACGTGCCTTTACACCGGCCTCTTTAAGCAGATCAAAGAAAGCACGCTTCTCTACATCAGTGATATCATAAGGAACAGCAATAACGAAATCCGCATTCTTGGGTGAACCGTTCTGAAGATCGGATATCATGTACTTAACGAGAAGTTCCACATTATGCAGATCGGAAATGACACCGCAGCTTAAAGGATATGAAATCTGGATATTGGCGGGTGCTTTTTCATACATTTCATAAGCTGTATCGCCGTATGCGAAAAATTCCACCTCATCCTTTATCGCTATCATATTCTTCTGAATGGTGATGGTATTGTCGTTGTTGTTAAAGATCTTGATATGATTGGTACCAAGATCGATTCCGTAAGCATTACTTGCCATATTAAGTCCTTTCCAGTAATCCTTCTTCGCTAAAACTGAAATAACAGTTATCGCCTATTATTATATGATCTATAAGAGGTATCTCCATAAGTCCCGATACTTCATAAAGCCTTGCAGTAAGCTTTTTATCATCCATAGATGGTGTCGGATCTCCGCTTGGATGATTGTGAACAAGAATGATGTTGACAGCTTCCGAAGAAACAGCTTCGATAAAAATGCTTCTGACGGAAACCAGGGATCTGTTCACACTTCCCTTGGAAATCTCAGATTCCGAAATAAGTCTTCCTTTTGAATCAAGAGAAAGCAGCATCACGGTCTCTGTCTTCAGGTGTCTTAATCTCTCCATGAAGTATTCGGCAACGGATGATGCACTTGATATCTTAAAACCGTTTACAAGCTTTTCTTCATGTATCCTAAGTGACAGCTCAAGAATACATTTAAGTTTTACCGCCTTGACCCTTCCGATCCCCGGTATCTTCTCAAGGTCCTTAATATCCGAATAATACAGGCTCATAAGTCCGCATCTCGGATATTTACCGAGTTCTAAGACCTTTCTTGCTACATCAACCGCGTCAAGCCCCTTGGTGCCTGTCCTTAAGATAACCGCAAGAAGCTCGGCATCCGTAAGAGATGATGCCCCGTAACGTTCAAACCGCTCATAGGGAAGTTCATTTAATTCTTTATTTTTCATATGCGCCTTTCCTCTTCTCCGGGACGACGCAAATGAAAATCAGATCTTTACGAACTTAAAAATACAAAAAGCTATCAAAACACCTATGATCCCAGCTACATTTATATGAAATGTAAGTCCGAAAGTAAGGATCATAAAACCGAGATTAAGCTCAACCGGTGAGGTAAGACCGAAAACACCGCCATAAGAAAGCAGATTGCCTTCAAGATGATCTCCGATGATACTTCCCAGTATAAAACCGATGATTATAAGGAAAAATAGTATCCAGCCTCTGTATCTCATATTACTCCTTGTTAACGCAAAAAAGACAGCCCTTATTTTAGGGGCATAATCGATTTTATTTTAGCATATTCAGGGGATATGGTCAAAATGTAACGAGCCCTTTATCCACAAGACTCTGGAAAGATCTGATTATACCGAATTTTCCGTGAGGCCATGTAAGTCCTCCCTGAAAATATGCGGTATAGGGCTCTCTTAAAGGACCGTCCGCAGACAGTTCTATGGAAGAACCGGAAGTAAAGGCTCCGGCAGCCATGATGACCTGTGAATCGTATCCCGGCATATCCCAGGGCTCGGGTGCATACTGTGAATCAACGGGAGCAGCCGCCTGGATGCCTTCGCAAAAAGCTATAAGACCCTCGGGTTTATGAAAGGTTATTGCCTGAATGATATCATGACGCTCTTCTGATGCAGATGGGAAACTTTCAAAACCGAATTTTTCATATAAATTTGCTGCAAAAATGGCACTTTTAAGGGCTGATGCAGTAACAACAGGTCCCATAAAAAAGCCCTGGTACATGCTTCGCAAGGTATCAAGAGAAGGCCCCACTTCTCTGCCAAGTCCCGGTGCAGTAAGTCGTCTTGCCGCATTTTCGATACATTCCTTTGTTCCGGCGATATAACCGCCAACCTGAGCAAGTCCGCCCCCGGGATTTTTAATAAGGGAACCCACAACCATATCAGCTCCCACATCGGAGGGCTCTTTATCTTCAACAAATTCTCCGTAACAGTTATCAACCATACAGATAATGTCATTTCTGACAGATTTTACAGTCTTAATTATATCGGAAATCTGTGAAACGGAAAGGGAAGGCCTTGTCTGATACCCCTTTGAACGCTGTATGGTGACGACCTTAGTTCTATCGTTAATCTTATTTTTTATCTCTTCAAGATCAGGGAGACCGTTTTCATCAAGATCTGCCTGGGCATAAGTTATCCCATATTCGGACAGAGATCCTTTTGACGGTCTTATACCTATAACCTCTTCCAAAGTATCATAGGGTCTTCCCACCGCACTTAAAAGCTCATCACCGGGTCTTAAATTAGACATAAGTGCAAGAGCAAGTGCATGTGTTCCGCAGGTGATCTGGGGCCTTACAAGGGCATCTTCAGTACCGAAATAACCGGCATATACCTTTTCAAGGGTATCTCTTCCAAGGTCATTGTATCCGTAACCCGTAGTTCCCATAAGACAGGCCTCAGATACATTTTCTTTCTGGAACGCCCTAAGAACCTTAAGCTGGCAAAGCTCGGCGTTTTCGTCAATCCTGTTAAATCTTCCGGAAAGACCGGCCAAAACCTCCTCAGCCAGTTCATAAACTTTTTTATCGATGCCGAGACTTTCATATATTTTTGCAAGACTGTCCTGCATTATTTAATACCTCTTTTTCTTATCTCTGATGACATAAAATCCAGGATTTCTTCACCTGTCCTGTAAATCTGTTTGTCGATATATATAACATTTTTTTCTCTTCTGTACCAGGTAAGCTGTCTTTTTGCAAAATGTCTGGTACGTAGTTTTATCTGATAAACGGCTTCATCAAGAGTGATCTCGCCTCTGATATACGGGATCATCTCCTTATAGCCTATGGCCTGCATGGAGACATTTTCCTCATTATATCCTTTATCAAGCAGGCTTCTGACTTCCTGCTCAAGCCCGGCACCTACCATCTCATCGACTCTTTTATCGATGCGCTCATACATAAGATCCCTGTCATCGGTCAGAACAAAATAAGCTTCATTATAGGCAGACTTTTTAAGTGCCATCTTAGCATTATGTTCCGAGATCTTACCGCCTGTCAGATGATGGTATTCAAGAGCCCTTATCACTCTCTGGACATTTTCGGGCTTGATGATCCGGCAGCTTTCGGGATCGACTTTTTTTAACATATCGTATAAAAAAAGAGCACCCTTTGAGTCAGCAATGGATTCAAGTTCTTTTCTGTACTCAGCATCGGGACCTTCATCATCAAAATTGATATCCCTGAAAAGAGCCTGGATATAAAAGCCTGTTCCTCCGACCACCATAGGTATTTTTCCGTGACAGCGTATCTCCTCTATTGCATCCGTTGCCATGGCTTTAAACCTGAAAGCGGAATAATCCTCGGAAGGGTCGCATACATCTATAAGATAATGAGGAACACCCTTCATTTCTTCCGGAGTGATCTTTGCGGTACCGATATCCATGCCCCTGTATACCTGTGCAGAATCAGCCGAGATTATCTCCAAATCTTCACGAAGGGCGAATTCAACTGAAATACCGGTCTTCCCGACAGCTGTAGGTCCGGAGAGAATTATAAGAGGTTTTTTTTCAGGCTGACCGGGTCTTTTAATGTTCGGAAAAGATCCGTCCGAATTTTGTTTAACTCTCATTAATCGGTTATCCTCTTAAACTTCTTCTCCATCTCAGCCTTGGAGATTGAAATAATTGTCGGTCTGCCATGGGGGCAGTTATAAGGATTATCAAGAGTCAGCAGTTCATCGATAAGCTTTTCAGCCTGCTTAAGCCCTATCCTGTCTCCTCCCTTGACAGAAGCTTTACATGCCATGGATGCGATCTTTTCATCGATGGTCTTAAAAGAACCCATACCGGGACTTTGCGAAAGTTCTTCAAGCACCGAAAGAAAGAGCTCTTTTTCGGAATGTCTGAAAAGATCAGTAGGAACTCCTCTTAAGGCATATTCGTTCCCGCCGAAATTTTCTATCTCAAATCCGAGCCTGTGAAATGCTTCCATGTTCGAATTAAGAACATCTTCTTCAACACCGGTAAGAGTGACTATAATGGGTGGCAAGAGCATCTGGGAAGGATGATCACCTTCATTTATCCTTTTCATCATCCGTTCATAATTGACCTTTTCATGTGCCGCATGCTGGTCGATCATGAACATCTTATCCTTATACTGAACTATCCAGTAGGTATCAAAGACCTGACCGATGATACGGTATGAAGATCTTTTATCCTCATCAAGAATATGATCTTCAAAAAGTTCCATCTGTTTTGTGACCGCGTTTTGAACAAAACCTGTACCGGGATCTGAATCCCTCATGTCAGATGCTTCGTCACCGCCAGCATAAAGATCATTATCATCAGGTGTATTTATATCTTTGACCGAAGGTGATCTGCTTTCAATTTTCTTTACATCATCTTTTCTGGTATCAACGAAGAAAGAATCCGCATTATCTTCCGAAACAGAAGCCGTTCCACTTTCTTTAAACTCATAATCCATTCCGGTAAACTTGGAAAATGCTTTTACCGTGTCAGCAACGCCTCCGGATCTGACGGACTTTTCAAAAGGTTCAGGCTGTTTTGTTCCCGCAATGAGCTGTTTGTCTTCCTGCTTTGCTTTTTTAATATCATCGCTTGTTGTAAGTATATTTTCAGGGATCATCTCAGCTTTTGTCATAACATCATGAATGGATGAAGTGACAAAAGAAGAAAACTGCATGGGTTCAGATATCCTGATATCAAGCTTCGCAGGATGAACATTAACATCAACGCATGAAGGATCAGCTTCAAAATTCAAAAATACAACAGGGAACTTATGAAGCATGAGATATTCCCTGTATCCTTCTTCAACAGCCTGTGATATGAAATTGTTCCTGACATATCTTCCGTTCATGAAATATATTTCCATGTTGCGGTTTGATCTGATGATCTCAGGCTTTCCAAGATAACCTTTTACGGAAAACATTTCATTTTTATTATCAATGGGAACAAGTGATCCGGAGATCTCTTTTCCGAACACTCTGTAAATAACCTCAAGAAGATCACCGCTTCCGGATGTATGGAATTTGGGTCTGTTATCTGAAATAAACTGAAAAGAAATACCGGGATGGGAAAGTGCGATCTTTTCCATCATCTCATGAATATAGGAACCTTCGGTTGATGCGGTCTTTAAGAACTTTTTCCTGGCCGGAGTATTGTAAAATAGATTTCTGACAATAAGAGTGGTTCCGGCGGGAGCTCCAACTTCCTCATACAATGCTTCCTCTCCGCCTCTGATGAGGATCCTGATACCCGTAAGAGCATCATGAAGAGAAGTGACCATTTCTGTTTCGGAAACAGATGAGATACTGGCAAGAGCTTCTCCTCTGAATCCAAGGGTTGAAATGGAATTCAGATCTTCGGACTTTTCAATCTTGGATGTGGAATGCCTCAAAAAAGCGGTCCTTATCTCTTCGGGAGAAATACCGCATCCGTTATCCGTTACCCTGATCATATCAATACCGCCGCCTTTTATCTCAACGGTAATGGAATCTGCACCGGAGTCTATTGCGTTTTCAACAAGTTCCTTACAGGCGTTTACCGGGCGCTCAACAACTTCACCCGCAGAGATCCTGTCTATGGTTTCTTTATTTAAAACACGTATCATACCTTATACCTGTTTTTGACTTTGTTCTGTATCCTGTAAAGAGTATTAAGAGCATCCAGAGGAGTAAGATTTGAAATATCGATCTCTTCTATCTCTTTTAATACATCTTCATCGGATACCAGATCAAAAAATGACATCTGCCCGGAATCCACTTCATCGGGCTTTGTAACCTTTTTGGCTTTAGCGGTAGTATTTTCTCCCGCGCAAACAGTTTCAATAAGTGATGATATATCCTGAAGAGTAAGAGTTGATGCTATCTCCTTGGCTCTGTCAATTACGATATCGGGAACTCCCGCAAGCTTTGCAACCTGAATTCCGTAGCTCCTGTCAGCTCCGCCTCTTACGATCTTACGGAGGAAAACTATGTCATCACCGGATTCTTTTACAGCGATACAGAAATTCTTAACATTGGGGATCTTTCCTTCAAGTTCAGTAAGCTCATGATAATGAGTTGCAAAAAGAGTCTTTGCACCCAGCAGTTTTTTGTTTGCGATATGCTCGATAACAGCCCAGGCAATGGATAGACCATCAAAGGTTGAAGTACCTCTTCCTATCTCATCAAGGATAAGAAGGCTTTTTGAAGTTGCATTTCTGAGGATATTCGAAACCTCATTCATCTCGATCATAAATGTGGACTGACCGCTTGCAAGATCATCGGATGCACCGACTCTTGTAAATATCCTGTCAACAACACAGAGATTTGCACTTGATGCCGGAACAAAACTGCCTATCTGGGACATAAGTACTATAAGGGCAGTCTGTCTCATGTATGTGGATTTACCGGCCATATTGGGACCGGTAATGATACTGATAAGATCGGATCCGTTATCAAGATGAGTGTCATTGGATACAAAAAGTTCTCCGCCCAGCATCTTCTCTACAACCGGATGTCTTCCGTCCTTAATATCGATGATGCCCTTATTGTTTATATTAGGTTTAACATATTTATTAACCTCTGCAATGTATGCAAGGTCGGAATAAACATCAAGATA
>ONTX01000403.1 GCA_900320825.1 uncultured Lachnospiraceae bacterium
ACAGTCTGCGCATTGTAGAACAGCAGCTGGATGATGTAATGAGCAAGGAACATATCCTGGAAGAATATATTGAAAGTATTCGGGATAAGTATGATTACATTATTATCGACTGCAATCCAGGCGTTGATAATCTTATCTTAAATGCTCTGACCTGCTGTGACAGCGTTCTGATTCCATCACCACCGGAATATCTGTGTGTGGAGGGTTTGCAGGAAATCATCCGGACGATTGGTCTTGTAAAAAAGAGGCTAAACCGCAGGATAACGATTGAAGGGGTTCTCCTTACTATTGTAAATGGCAGAACCAATATAGCCAAAGATATCATGAATAAGATGGAAACGGCTTATGGACAGCATCTTCGCATTTTTCAGAGCGTTATTCCGGAGTCTGTAAAAGCAAAAGAAGCTGTGGCAAATGGGATCAGCGTATATAAGCAATCTCCGAAAAGCCGTGTTGCACTGTCTTATGAATCATTCGTCGAGGAGGTGCTGGCAGATGAGTAAGAAGAGAGCCTCTGATAATGTTCAGTTTGCAGATTTTAATGATCTCTTTGGTCAGCCTGAAGAGGGAGAGCAGATTGTGGAAGTATCCCTTAAGGAATTGCATGAGTTCAAAGGTCATCCGTTCAGAATTTTGGATGATGATAAGATGCAGGAGACTGTGGAAAGCGTTAAACAGCAGGGAATTATCGTTCCCGGCATTGTGCGTCCGAGAAAAGAAGGCGGTTATGAAATAATAGCAGGTCACAGGCGTAAGCGTGCTGCCGAACTTGCCGGACTTCTCACCATGCCTGTCTATATCAGAGAATACTCCGATGAGCAGGCTACCTGTCTGATGGTTGATACCAATATTCAGAGGGAAGATATTCTTCCAAGTGAAAAGGCAAGGGCTTACCGTATGAAATACGATAAGATCAAGAGTCCGGGTGTAAAGGGAAATTCGCTTGATGAACTGGGGAACGCCGCCGGAGAAAGCGGTAAGACCGTTCAGAGATACCTTTGGCTCTCAAATCTTAATGATGGATTGATGGAGATGGTAGATCAAAGGAAAATTGGAATGGCACAGGGAATAGACATATCATTTCTTGATGCAGAAGCACAGGACTGGGTTTTGGAAATTATGACGGAGAGCAGATGCTCCATGAGCATGGCGCAGTCCGCAAGGATTAAAGATTTATTCAAATCCGGGGAGCTTACCAAAACGGCAGTAAAGCTTGTTTTGGAAGAGGTAAAGCCAAAGCCGCGTAAATTTGTCTTAAAAGCAGAAAGAATATCGGAGTATTTTCCGGATGATGTATCAGAGGATGAGATTGAAGAGACGATCATAAGCCTTCTGGAAGAATGGAAAAAGAAAAAATAAAAATACAGCGAGAGGAGGAGAGCAGCTATGGGCTACAGGTCAAGTGGCAATCTTACTGTAGATGCCATGGGAAGCATTGCAATAACCGGCAATGTCATACCTGAAGAATGGTACAAGTACATCGTAAAGCCTACAACAGGTAAGCCGTATCTGTTGGCAATTACTATATTGGCTAATCTCGTATATTGGCATCGCCCTACGGAAGTCAGGGATGAGAGAACGGGCGAGGTAATTGGATGGAAAAAGAAATTTCATGGGGAGATGCTTCAAAAAAGCTATCAGGAGTACGCCAATAAATACGGCGAGTCAAAAAAGACAATCAAGCTGGCTTTTGATCAGCTGGTAGCCCTTGGAGTTATTAAAAGATACTTCTTTAATATCGAATACTCAAATGGCAGGGTTATACCCAATCAGATGTTTGTAGACCTGAACATCGGAGTATTAAAAGAAATATCTTATCCGAAGGAAGATGGGGGAACGACATCAAGGAAGATAACAAGAAAACTTGTTCCGATCAGCAGTTGCGAAACAACTGGAAATACTGATGAACACGGCATTTCAGATGATGGGGACAATTTGGAGGGTATATGCGTACAAAAAGAAGAGGATATGTTGACAAATTTGTCAGGATACTCCGACGAAAAAGTAGGAATATCCCGCTCGAAAAATTCTGCATATGGTGACACGAATGAAATGGGGTCTTGCGATTTTGAGGGTGGATATCCTTCCGGAAGCTTCGGGACAAATACAAATAATAATACAAAAAATAGTTACAGAGATCGTATCATATCTATCCGGCAGGAGGGTGACACAAAACCAAAAGAGCGGGATGAGATTGATGAGATACGAGAAAAATCCAATCTTATGGATCGTATTATCAAGACGCATATCAACTACGATTGGCACATGGAAAATGATGATATCGTCAGAAAGCAGGATTATCACGAGCTTTATCTGCTGATGCATGATGTGATGTGCGGTGATCATTCCACACCAATCATTGTCAACAGGACACCTATGGATCCGGAAACAGTTATTGGACGGTTTCTGACCTTGAATGATCAGCATCTTGAGTATGTCATTGACAGGCTTCAGGATAACGCAAACAGGGATGGTATCAGGGATATACGCTCATATATGCTGACTTGCCTGTATAATGCACCTGTCACGATAGGACAGTTTTATCAACAGTGGGTAAAACATGACAACACCAATTGTGTTTATCAGAAGAGGAAAGAGGAGCTTGAAAATGGAGATTCGGGATATAATGACAGTGATTATTAAAGACATTTTCTTGCCGGTTATCTGCGTGGCACTGATGTGCTGTATAGCATATCCGATCTGCAATAAAACAGATGGATTTGACTTTTTTCGCTTCTGGATAATCGTCGGATTTCCATTCGGTATTAGAAGAATGTTTCTATGGCTCATTCCTCACGGTTATGGCATATCAGGGACTATGGGTATTGTAGGTCTTAATTGCATTGTAGGCGGCATTATCGGAGGATTTGTGATAATGGCTCTTGTAATCAAAGGAGCGTTTTCACTGATAAGGATTATAGTATGTGTGTTTAAAGGAAAGACAACCTTTGGACAAGTTGTCCAAAGGTGAAAATCAAGAAAGGCAAATACAGATATAAACTGAATATATAATAATACAGCGATAGGGAGCAGTTTTAGAACTCGGATGAGGAATAAAGCTGCTCCCTTTTTTGCGTTAGCGACAAGCCAAAGTGTCTGTTTTGTGCTTGCACAAGAAACAGACACCTTGGCGACCGCACGACAACGAGAATGCGAAGCATTCGAGGTGAGTTAAGGAGGCTTTTATGGCAAAAGATTTGGAAACGTTGGTAGCAAAGGAACTGAAGAAAGGCGCAACACCTCTTGTGTTTGACAGCCTGATAGTTCCTGCGGATCGCATGAGGGACATCGACAGCAGGGAGAGACTTCTGAACATATTGCAGTATCTTCTCAGAGTAAAGGAACATAGGCATCTGATCTGGAACGATACGCTCTCTGCCAACAATGTATATATGGATGTTTTCCTTGGAAATACAGACTTTCACAGGGCAGCTCTGATAACCGGAAGAGAGGATATCTATCGGCATATCAACTGGTACGGTGGAAAGCTGAAGCCCGATTATGACGGCAGGACTGTCATAGAAACTGCGGTCTGTGCCTTTTCTATCGGAGAGGATGAGCTTGAGAAGTGTAAGAAGATTTACAAAGGAAAAGAAGCTTATTCTTTTTATTTCGGAAACAATCAGATTCGTTCTCTCTATGCGGATTGCCTTGATTACAGAAGAGTTATGGCAAGGGATGAGGACAAATTACAGGCGACTTTTGGAAGTATACCGGAGGCGGCTTCTGAGGACACATCCCATGCGGCTTATGAGAAATACCGTGAGCTTTTCAGGCTGAACGATGATGTTATAAGAGCTGTTCTGTTCCAGGCACTCCTACTTGATGACCTCAAGGTTGATGGCGGGACGGTGTTTGCAAACCTTTATACGATCTATCTTTTGAAATAATTATCCCAGTGGGGAGAAAGGAACGATATGAGAAAAATATATTTGCGGAGGCTGCTGGTGCCTCCCGGCAGAAGTGTTTACCGGAAAAGTAATAAAACAGGAGGACGATGATGCAGGAAGAAGTAACACAGAAAACAATTGCCCTTGTGATCAGAACCTCCAAACTGACTGCCGATGTGCTGAAAAAAGCGATGGCAGCTTACCTGCGGCACTTGAAGAACAAGAGCCTGACAAAGCACGGTAAGATTTCCGTTAAAAAGCTCATGGGCAAGGATCAGGGCGCGAACACCATGGAAGTCACGGAAAACAATATCAAGTCTTTTGAGCGTGTAGCGAAGAAGTACAATGTTGATTTTGCCGTAAAGAAAGACAAGACCGTGGATCCGCCAAAGTATGTAGTCTTTTTCAAGGGCAGGGATGCCGATGTGATAGCAATGGCATTCAAGGAATTTGTGCATGGCAACGAAAAGAAGCAAAATCGTGAATCCGTGAGGGATAGGCTTAACCGTTACAAGGAACTCTGGACTCAAACAATGAACAGGGAACGCGCCAGAGAAAAAACCAAGGATCGGGGGCAGAGCCTATGAGTAAGGTAGTTGATGGAATTGTAAAAGACCTGAAGAACATACCCGAATCCTTACGGAAGAAGATGAAAGGCACGGATAGAAACAAGCTGATCCGTATGAGCATACCGTATGTCATAGTAGGTTATGTCTGTGATAAGACAGCCTGGATGTTCAGGCATACGACGGGAGATTTATTTCCGAGGCTCATGGATACAGCGTCAAGGCTGGGAGAAGCATTTGTTAATCCTTTGCCGAGTTTTCATCCTGCCGATCTGCTTTTTGGAGTGGCGTGCGGAATTGGCTTTCGCCTGATAGTGTATTTTAAGGCAAAGAATGCCAAGAAGTTCAGACACGGCGTTGAGTACGGCTCCGCCAGATGGGGAACGCCAAAGGATATCGAGCCATATATGGATCCGGTATTTCAGAACAACATTCTGCTTACGGCAACGGAAAGGCTGATGATGTCGGGAAGACCCAGCTCACCGAAATATGCGAGGAATAAAAATATCCTTGTCATAGGTGGCTCAGGCTCCGGTAAGACACGCTTTTTTGTGAAGCCAAATTTGATGCAGATGCACAGCTCATATGTCGTTACAGATCCGAAAGGAAGTGCGGCACGTTCCGTAATGAAAAGTTACGGCACAGCGGTCGCCTGATTGAAAAACTTAATAGTTATAAATCAGTTCGCTGGAGAACTGAACACACGATATGTCGAATGATAGGGTAACGCCTTGAAAGGCATCCTTA
>ONTX01000110.1 GCA_900320825.1 uncultured Lachnospiraceae bacterium
GGATTGAGAGAGATAGATGACAGCTTAAAGCACTGTATCCCTATGGGAATACCGATAAGGGTTATGCACCAGAGTATCCCGGCCAGCCACCAGCCCAATGCACTCAAAAGCCCTCCGAATATAAGCCAGATAATATTACCCAAAATCCTCATTGGTTCCACCTCTATCTTTCTTAAACTAACAACAATCACTTTGCATCATTATAACAGGAAAAGGAATCTATTTCATATTGAAAGCGGGGTGATCAGAAATCAAGTTCTCTTTTTCTGAACAACAGGAATGATACGATAATAGAAAAAACACAGATCCTGACGATGGCGAAAAATACCCAGAACCATGCATCGGTCTGTCCAAGCTGCAGGGAAACATTGGCTCGTGTCAGCATTCCCTCAAAAACGTATTTATCCAGACTGTAAAGCTTTATGACAGGGATCTCATTTAACAGTCCCATAAGCATCCCTCCGAAAAACAGCAGGAATACATCCGTAAAAGTCGCAAGTCCCACGTTCTTTGTCCAGTACAGGATTATCATGGAAAAAGTGGCATAGCCCAGTGACTTTAGCGCAGCTACCATCATGATCCCGCTGATGAAATTGAATTCAGCGGAGTTCATCCCGGCCCCCATCACAAGTCCCAGCACTAATGTGAAGAGATAATAAAGCAGATAAGATACCGCCGTCACTATAACACAGTCGGTAAACTTGGCCAGCAGAAGCCTGAATCTCGATACGCCATGTCCGATAAGGCACTGCATGGAATTGGATGAGAATTCATCCGCATACACACTGAGATATATGGAGATCCCAAGTATGTATCCGCACATATTCAGGGCTCCGGCCTGACCGGCCGCAAAAGTAAATCCGTTCCATACATCTAATCTGGCGCGCACCGCCCATATCAGAGACAGCACAAAACAAAGGGCAAGGGCGATACGGTATGTAGGTTTTCTGAAGATCCTTCCAAGGTCAGCAGCAATAAGATTTTTCAAAACTCAAACTCCTTTCTGTTAAAGAAAAATACAGTTACTGCAAGTGAGGCAACAATATACAATACTACCGGGATGATCTGAAACCCCGGCTCTCCGGCTTCAATGCTCTTATACGCCCAGTCAAGAAGCCCGTCGATGGTATAATCATAGATCGAAATATCTCCGAGGTGCGACATTATCATAAACACAAGCCTCAGGACCACAGAAAACGCCACACAGGAAATAATACCCAGGGCAGCGGAATTAGTAAGGAACATTACCATAGCCGAAAAGCAGATATATCCCAAAAACCTGAGAGCCCTGAGCCATACTGCCGCCATGGCGATACCCATCTGCCGGTTACTGATGGCGTAATCCGGAGAAGCCATAAACAGAACCGCTATTGTAATGATGATAAAGACCCCGGCAAGCAGGATCGCCGCATCCAGAAGCTTTGCCGTGATAAGTTTTCCCCTGGTGAGCCCGTGACCCAGTATACACTGCATGGATTTCGAGGAGAGCTCATGAGAAAACACTGCCAGAAATATGGGCACAGAGATACAGACCGGGAGCAAAAAACCGTCCAGCGAATTCTTGACACCGTTCATATATCCGGTTGCATTCGATCCTATATCGATCAGTCTCTGCCCGATTCCGAAAACCACCATAAAAACCCCGAGCAGGGTTCCTATGTAAAGCATTTTTGTTCTAAGGATCCGCTTAAGGTCAGCCTTTATTAGATTTCTCAATCCTCAGCACCTCCGATCAGCTCAAAGTAATAATCCTCAAGAGTGACCTTTTCTTTTCCTTCTTTGAGAATGGCAATGCCATTCTGGGCAAGGATCTCCCGCGCCTTTTCCAGATCTTTCATAGGAACAGACAGTTCTATCTCCGGGCGCTTGATACTCAGGTCTTCCTGTGTTATCTCCTTTGCTATGACGCCTTCATGAACAATGCCGAACCTTTCGGCCGTATTCTCCAGTTCTCCAAGGATATGACTGGACACGATGACGGTCATACCAAGTTCATCACGGAAGCGTCTGATCATATGACGCACATCGGCAATACCCTGAGGATCCAGACCGTTAGTAGGCTCATCAAGGATCAGTATCTCCGGATTACCAAGAAGGGCATTGGCTATCCCGAGTCTCTGCTTCATTCCCAGGGAATAACCCTTGACAGGCTGCTTGACGTCCTGCAGCCCGACCAGCTCAAGGACCCTGTTTATCTCCTCTTTCACGCCCTTCCGGGGAAGTCCCTTGTCTACGGCATAGTATTCCAGATTGGCTTTTCCCGTAAGGTAATTGTAGAAATTAGATCCCACAAAAAACCCGATCTTTGCCCTGTTTGCGTAAAGTTCTTTTTTTGTGGCCGACCCCGCTATGGAGACAGTTCCTGTATTAAACTCGCTGAGTCCCAGGATCATCTTAAAGATGGTGGTCTTACCGGCCCCGTTCTTCCCTACGAGTCCGTATATATCACCCTTATTGACCTGCATCGTAACACCCTTAAGCACCTGATGCCTGCC
>ONTX01000189.1 GCA_900320825.1 uncultured Lachnospiraceae bacterium
CATCTGATGACTTCAAGTCTTCCGTTGCGGTTAAGGTCCGTTACGGCATATGAAACGTCGGTAAAGTCTTCGTTCCTGTAAGTCCACATCCATACGCCTGCATTATCTTCAAGGATCTGACTCTGGACTTTTACGGAATAATTATCTGTGGGGCAGTCGGTTAACTCCGGTACTGTCTCATGACCGCGAACGGACTTGGGATCAAGACCAAGGGCTTTTTTCTTCTTTTCCAGAATTTTATCCAATTCTTTCTGGGTTATGATCCTGATACCTTCATCGGCACATAAGGAGATATAATCTTCATCCACCTTTACTTCCTTGCCGTCATAATCAGTGAAGAGATAATAGGAAAGGCGTGCCTGTTCAGCGTAATCCCATTCTTCGTATTCATAGTCCGGCATTTCATCGGGGAAACGGTATACATGAAGTTCATATTTATCCCCGTATTCGAAATCTTTGGAAAGAACTTCTTCCATCTCACCGGGAAGCTCTTCAGGGGGGATCCTGGTTTCTCCCAGACCATACATGGTTTCGAGAGAGTAGAGAGTAGATGAATTGCCGTCTGCATCCACAACGTACATATCCTCATTATAGAATGCCGCACCGCTGCTTCCGAAGTAGCTGATATATCCGTTTTCAAATACAGCGACATTGCTCCTGTAGTATCCGGTTGTATAGTTGCAAACCTTAAGTCCGTTATCCATGTTTTTGATGATGAAGACTTCATAGGAAGGAGACTGGGACTCATAAAAGCTCTCATATGTGAGTTCAAGTTCAAGTTCGGAGACACCGTCTTCTCCGCAGTCGATATATGCCCATTTTGCTTCCCATATGGAATCCGGCATGGAAAGTTCAAAGTTTCTTAAGGCAACCTGATCTGCAAGCTCCTGAAGTGTGAACTCGCCTTCGAAGCGATTAAAGGTTGAATTCTGGTTTATGATGCTGTCGTCAAAATAAACCGTCTGCTCGCCCTTTAAAAATGCTTCGTATGCCTTCTTTGCGGCTTTATCGGCTTTCCCCGCATCCTCCTTATCGTCCTTATCTTCCTTGTCCTCTTTGTCTTCCTTATCATCCTTGTCTTCTTTTTCTTCTTTGCCTTCTGATACGGGGGCATCTGAGGTTTTTCCGCAGGAAGAAAGTCCCATGGTACATGCTAAGGCTGCAGTCAAAAGTAAAACTTTAATCTTTTTGTAACTCATTTTCCCTGTCCTTTCGTAACTTTACTCATAAGAAATCTGCTCATAATAATCCGTCAATTTTTGAACATTTAAAATTATAGAAACAATCAAAGATAGTGTCAAATCTGCCTTTTTTATGATAAAATTTTATGGGTGTGTTAAAAACCGCGTATGCGGCAAATGCAGGGGATGAATAAAAATGAATGATAACGAATTGCTGAAACCCGTGAAAGCCGAAGGTGTGTTTCCCGTCGGTCTTCCGGGTGGTTTTTTTATCTACGAAAACGGTAACGGAGACCACATTCTCTATGCCGATGAGAATGTTATCCGGCTGTATGACTGTGACACTCTTGAGGAATTCAAGGAATATGTAGGTGATTCCTTCAAGGGTATGGTCTATTCCAAGGATTACCAGACCATTCAGAACAAGATAGAAGCCCAGACCGTTTTCGGCGAGAAGCGTCATGACTATGTAAGATACCGTATCCAGTCCAAAAACGGTACCATAAAGTATATCGAGGACTTCGGACATCTCCTTCACGCCAAAGGCGGGAAGAGCTTTTTCTATGTATTTATAGTTGACGTGGACAGGAATGAGTATTTTAACAGGGGAAAGAACTCTGTTGCAGAGACGGAGATCCTTTCGGGGAATACCGAGAGGGATCCTCTTACCGGTCTTTACAACATGCCCTTTTTCTATAACGAGGTTCAGTCCCTTCTTAGCTCCCCGCAAGGCCGCAGACAGGATGTCTGTTTCGTTCATTTTGATATCCCGAATTTCAAACTATTTAACGAAAGAAACGGATTCAGACTGGGGGATGAGCTTTTGTGCGATCTTTCCAGGACCATAAGGGAAGAATTCAAAAATGATATCATTTCAAGATTCTCGGATGACCACTTTGTTGTATGTGCATCCATGGATCTTCAGTCTTGTGAAAACTGTGTTGAAGATGTTTATAAGAAGATGCTGGAACTTGAAGAAACTTCAAAGAGAGTCAGGATAAAAGCCGGCATCTATCATATGGATGAGAGGATGACCGAGATCGGTCTTGCATGCGATCATGCCAGACTTGCATGTAATTCCATCAAGGGAAGGCACGATGTTTTCTTCAGTGTATATGATGAGATCATACGCGACAAAATGAGAAAACAGCAGTATGTAATAGACCATATTGATGAAGCTATTGAAAATGAATATATAAAAGTTTTCTATCAGCCCGTTATAAGAGTAAAAACAGGTGAGATATGCGGATATGAAGCACTTGTCAGATGGAAGGATCCCAATGTGGGTATGCTTTCTCCCGGTGATTTCATCGAGACACTCGAGCATTTCCATCTGATCCACAAGCTGGATATGTTTGTTGTGGAGAGGGTCTGCAAGGATTACAGGAATGTTATAGATCAGGGTTACGATATTGTTCCCGCATCCATAAACTTCTCCAGACTTGATTTTGATCTCTGTGATATCTTCGGTTTCCTTGAGGAGACCAGGAAAAAATATGATGTGCCCATCAATATGCTGGATCTTGAGATAACGGAAAGCACCATGAATGACAACTTCGGTCATATTAAGGATGAATGCAACAAGATGAGAGATCTGGGTTATCAGATCTGGCTTGATGATTTCGGAAGCGGATATTCATCGCTTAATACCCTTGCTGAATATTCCTTTGATGTGCTTAAGCTTGATATGGTCTTTTTAAGAAGCTATGACAAGAATCCCAAGACCGCATCACTTATGACTTATATCATAGAGGGCGCAAGAGGAATGGGACTTCAGCCTCTGTGTGAAGGCGTAGAGACTCAGGAGCATTTTGAATTCCTGAAAAAAGCAGGTTGCGAGAAGGCCCAGGGATATTACTTCGGAAAGCCCATGCCCATGGAAGATTCCAGAAACTTCACCATGGCAAAGGGACTTAAATGGGAAAAAAGATAAGGAGAGATTATGATAGACCTTCATTTACATTTAGACGGCGCGATAACCGTTCCCATAGCAAAGGCTCTGGCGCAGCTTCAAAATATAACGCTTCCTGCGAGTAACGACGAGGAGCTTTTGGCATTGCTTTCGGTTCCGGAAGTATGCGAAAGTCTTAATGATTTTCTGAAATGCTTCGCACTTCCCTGTTCCCTTATGCAGACGCCTGAGGGGATGGAAGAGGCGGTAAAGCTTGTATGTGAGGATCTAAAATCCCAGGGTCTTATATATGCCGAGATAAAGTTCGCTCCCCAGCTTCATACCGAAAAAGGTATGACACAGGATGATGCGGTCAGGGCTGCTCTTTCAGGCCTTAAAAAATCTTCACTTAAATGCAACCTGATCCTTTGCTGTATGAGAGGAGAGGAAAACGAAGATAAAAACCTTGAGACATTAAAGATAGCCCAAAAGTATCTGGTTTCTGATGACGGTGTTGTTGCTGTTGATCTTGCGGGAGCTGAAGCGATCTATCCAAATACAATGTACACAGATCTTTTTGATAAGGTTAATGAACTTGGGCTTCCTTTCACGATTCATGCGGGAGAAGCTTCCGGTGCGGAAAGTGTAAGAGCTGCACTTAAGTTTGGTGCAAAGAGGTTGGGACACGGAGTGCGTACAATGGAAGATCCCGCTCTGGTAGAACTTGTGAAAGAACGTGGTATCTTTCTTGAGATGTGTCCCACAAGCAACAGGCAGACCAAAGCCGTGGATGACATGAAGTCCTATCCTTTTATGGATTTTCTTGGTAAAGGAATAAGGGTAACCCTTAATACCGATGATCCCGCCATTGAACGCACCACTCTTGCCCGTGAATATGAGTATATGGAAAAAGAATTCGGACTTACCAAAGAGCAGGAGAAGGTGCTTTTGAACAACTCCATAGATGCGGCTTTTACCACGGATGAGGTAAAGGATAAACTCAGAACCATGGTCTGATGCAGGTTGAAAAAGGCTTTTTTTGATGATATCATTGAAAAGATGAGCAAAAATGTATGTTTCAGGAATTTTATACTCGGTATTTCGGCTGTCATTATGACAGTCTTTTGCCTTGCTGTCTTTTCACTTCCCGTCAGTGCCATGACGGATGATGAACTCGCAGTGCTTGTGGACAGGGCTAATGCGGAGAAAAGAAACATACTTATAGTAAGCAAGGGCGGGGAGACCGGTACCTATCTTACAATTAACGAAGCAGTAGCTGCCGCCAAAAACAGGGACATCATTTTGGTGCTTCCAGGAGAATATGATGAAAGCATTGATATGACGGAAAAGGAACTCATCCTTACCGGTTTTGATAAAGAGACCTGTATCATCACACATGATACCACCAACTATCTGACACCGGTTATCAACGCGGCTGCAGGAGAGATATCCAATCTTACCATAAAAGGGTATTTCAGTCCCGATACAGTAATGGATTATACCAATTTCACACAGGATCTTAAGGATACCGATCCTTATGCTTTTGCCAGGTTTGTTCCCGGCTATGCCATCCATGTTGATGATAACCATATGTATAACAACAATCTCATGATCTGCGGCTGCGACATCTTAAACCAGCAGAATTTCTGTATCGGTATAGGCCTTCGCAATCATTATTCCATCGCCATAAAGGATTGTTTCGTATATGCCAACGGCGGTTACGGATGTCTTTTCGTTCATGATCCCGACAGGATCGAGACCGGAACAGATATGAACGTTATGGTTCTTAACAGTAAGTTCAGCAGCGGATTCAAGACCGTTCTCAAACTTCAGACCGTCCGTCCCGAGAACAGGGTTAATCTGATGTTTGTGGGTAATAAGTTTATCGATAAGGTTGAAGATACCTCTGAATATTTTGTTGTTGAAAATGATGAAATTGTGGGAGTGGGAGAAGGTTTCCTTGGAAGCGGAGCTTTTTATCTTACTGAAAACAGCGGCTTCAATACTCCCGGTGTCCTTAATTCCGCAATGTATGATTATCTTCAGAATTTCATGAATGATGTACTTAGCGTGGTTAAGCTGAATGTCTCCTGATCAGTCAAATATAAAATTACAGGAAAAAAATGTATCACTGCAGGCGCTCAGAGCGCTTGCTTTTTTTGGCATATTTTTTTCACATGCATTCAGGCCTACCATGTGGGCCACTTTAAGCGTGTCTGTATTTTTCGTTCTTTCAGGATTTCTGATGTTCATAAGGCATTCGGAAACAGATCATGATCCGTCTCTTAAAAATAATTTCAAGTTTGCAGTATCAAGGATCGCAAAGATTTATCCTCTTCACATCATTACATTGATCCTTGCTCTTCTTATGAACATAGTTCTTGATATCCATAATCATGTGATGAATGCGGAGTTCGGACTGGATCTTCTTATCAGAACTCTTTTGGATATTCCTCTTCTTACCGCATGGGCACCGGACTTCGGTTCATTAAACGGTGTTGCCTGGTATCTGTCCGTCATGCTGTTTTTGTATTTTATCTTTCCTTTTATCAAAAACAGGATAAGGGAAGAGGGAATATCAGTATGCATCATAAAGACTGTATGTATCCTTGTTATCCAGGTGATCTCTTATAAGATATGGATCGATATCATCGGATATGACTTTCAGACAGGACTTGAGCGTTGCACCTGGTTCAGTTATTATTTCCCTGTTTTCAGGCTGGGTGATTTTGTGATCGGATGCTGCCTTGCAGGGGCTGTAAAAGAAAGCAAACAGATAAGTATCTCAAAAGCCATGTATTCAGTATTTGAGACCGTTCTTTTAATGCTTTCGGTATTTCTTGTTTATTTTAATTTCAACGCATACCTTCCTCCCTGCATCAGTCCGGGATTTAATATGACCACCCTTTATATACCGGTTGCAGCCGGATGGGTTTATCTGTTTTATGTAAAAAAAGGTATTATCACAGCCCTTTTAAGCAACGCCTTCTTAGTTCATATAGGGGACCTGAGCGCTTATCTTTTCCTGATACATTCAGTGGTTACTTTCTATACGGATCATCTGCTGAAGCTCCTTGATATTGAGGCGGCCGGAATAATCCTTATAGTGGTCATTCTTTTGGAATTTGCCGTAACCTATGTTTCATCCCTTCTTTACAAAAAGATCATGTCTAAGAAAAAATAAGTAAACCGGTCACTTTCAGGTGACCGGTTTTTTGCAGCATATAAAAGTAATTAAATTCAGAATATCAAATGTGTTATGAAAGCTGCGATCCAGGCAATGAGGCATTGCCAGAGAACAACAAGGATCGCCCATTTTCTTCCCAGTTCCCTTTTGATGGATGCAACCGCAGCAACGCAGGGAGTGTAGAGAAGAGAAAAGACAAGTACCGTCATGGCGGTGCCCGGTGTCATTATCCCCGATACGTTTTGCTCAAACAGGATCTCCAGGGTTGATACCACGCTTTCTTTTGCGATAAAGCCGCTTATAAGGGAAGTGCATATTCTCCAGTCACCAAGACCGATGGGTTTCATTAAAGGAGTAAGGCCTCCGGCGATCAGTGCCAGTATGCTTTCCGACCTGTCGTTTACAAGATTGAAACGCACATCGAAACTCTGGAGAAGCCAGATAACGATAGTTGCCAGGAATATGATGGTGAATGCTTTCTGAAGAAAGTCTTTGGCCTTTTCCCAGAGCAGCATGCATACGTTCTTAGCACCGGGAAGTCTGTAGTTGGGAAGCTCCATTACAAAAGGAACAGCTTCTCCTTTGAACAGGGTTTTTCTCTGCATCAGTGCAACCAGGATACCCGTTACTATTCCCAAAAGATAAAGACCTGTCATAACAAGTGCCTTATATGAGGGGAAGAATGCGTCAACGAAAAATGCATATATGGGAAGTTTGGCGGTACAGCTCATGAAAGGCGTGAGAAGTACCGTCATTTTTCTGTCACGTTCACTGGGGAGAGTTCTGGTAGACATTACTGCGGGTACGGTGCATCCGAAACCGATCAGAAGGGGAACGATGCTTCTTCCGGAAAGTCCGATCTTTCTTAGGAGTTTGTCCATGAAGAAAGCAACTCTTGCGATGTAACCGCTGTCTTCAAGAAGGGACAGGAAGAAAAAGAGGGTAACTATTATGGGAAGGAAACTTACAACGCTTCCCACACCTGCAAATATCCCTTCTATGATCAGACCGTGCAATACGTCGTTTACACCTGCGGAGGTAAGGGCACTGTCAGTTGTTCCCGATAAAAGATCTATGCCTTTTTCCAAAAGTCCCTGAAGTGTTCCTCCTACTACATCGAATGTAAGCCAGAATACAAGAGCCATGATGATGATAAAAAGAGGGATGGCAGTCCATTTTCCCGTAAGGATCCGGTCGATCTTTTCGCTGCGAAGACTTTCCTTGCTTTTCCGGGGTTTCTTTACACATGCATCGCAGACTTTGAAGATATAAGAGTACCGCATCTCTGCAATGGATGCGGATCTGTCCAGGCCACGCTCGTTTTCAAGCTGTATGGAGATATGCTCTATGGTTTCAAGTTCGTTATTATCAAGATCCAGGGCTTTAGCAATGATGGCATCGCATTCTATCAGTTTGCTTGCGGCAAAGTGAAGGGGGATATCCGCTTTTTTTGCATGATCTTCAATGAGGTGCCTTGTGGAGTGAAGACATCTGTGCACAGCTCCGCCATGGTCATCCTCTCCGCAAAAATCGTGTCTTAGGGGAGTTTCCCTGAAGTGTGCCACATGGATGGCGTGATCTATGAGTTCGTCTATGCCGAAGTTTTTTGCAGCCGATATGGGGACTACGGGAACTCCCAGCATTTCCTCCATAAGGTTTATGTCTATTGTGCCGCCGTTTGAATACAGCTCATCCATCATGTTGAGAGCAACTACCATGGGGATGTTCAGCTCCAGAAGCTGCATGGTAAGATACAGATTTCTTTCAATGTTGGTGGCATCAACGATATTGATGATGGCCTTGGGCTTTTCGCTTAGTACAAAATTTCTTGAGACTATCTCCTCGTTACTGTAGGGAGACATTGAATAAATGCCGGGAAGGTCCGTGACAAGGGTATCCGGATGGCCCTTAATGGTTCCGTCCTTTCTGTCCACGGTGACTCCCGGGAAATTGCCGACGTGCTGGTTGGCACCTGTGAGCTGGTTAAAGAGTGTGGTCTTGCCGCAGTTCTGGTTTCCAACAAGTGCGAAGGTCAGAAGAGTTCCTTCGGGCAGGGGCTCTGTATTTACCTCGGGGTGGGATTTGCCGATCTCACCAAGACCCGGGTGAACGGATTTCTTATTTTTACTGCCTGATTCTTCGACGGCGGCAGCCTTTTTCTCATCAGCCGCTTCATTATCTGAAAGAGGCCTTACTCCGATCTTAGCCGCATCATCGAGTCTGAGGGTAAGTTCATATCCGTGTATCATGAGTTCCACGGGATCTCCCATGGGAGCGAACTTAACTACGGTAACACAGGCCCCGGGGATCATTCCCATATCAAGGAAGTGCTGCCTTAAAGCGCCGTCTCCTCCGACGGATTCTATAACTGCCGATCTGCCTATCTCTATATCTCTGAGTGTCATCAGGAAATCTCTCTTTCTTACCAATTAGCCATGGCTAACAAGCCCGGAATTAAATATATACCCTCATTTGATTTTTTTCAATTAAGCTTTTTAATAAATAAAAAAAGGGATAACCCGGAACCTATGGTATAATCTATAGGACAAAAACAGGATGCGGTATGTTTTTTAAGAAAAAATCCCCCAAAAGATCATATGATAAGGAAAAGGTTAAACCCGTCATCAAAGCAAGCATATGCACGGGAGAGCAGGTTGCGGGTTTTGTTGATATTCATACCGGTGCTTTTGAAGATGTGATGCTCATAAGAAACAGTGCGGATCTTAAGGAATTTACGGATCAATACGGCATAGAAGAGAGCATTGAAAAAATATACTGAAAAAAATATACTGACAAAAAACCGTCACAGGAGGACAGACAGTGAATATAAACCAGATGAAATATGTTCTTACGGTTGCAAACTCTTCATCAATGCGTGAAGCTGCCACCAAGCTCTACATTTCACAGCCTGCACTTTCAAGCAGTATCATGGAGCTTGAGACTGAACTTGGAATAATCATTTTCGAAAGATCCAATAAGGGAATAATACTGACGGAAGAGGGACGTGAGTTTCTGACCTATGTTAAGAAGGTGGTTGGTCAGTATGAGATACTGGAAGAGCGCTATCTTACTGAAGGAAAGGATAAGGAAACCTTTTCGGTTTCAACCCAGCATTTTAATTTTGCCATCCGTTCTTTTGCCAGCTGCATAAAAAAGTTCGATACGGAAAAATATGTTTTTTCAATTCATGAGACCAAGACCGGAGAGGTTCTTGCCCACGTAAGGGATCTTAAGAGTGAGGTTGGTATCATCTCTTATTCCGAGAGTAACGAGAAAGTCCTCAAAAAGCTTCTCAAGGAATACCAGCTTGAATTTGAGCCTCTTATGATAAGGGATACATATGCTTACGTATGGAAGGGACATCCTCTTTCAAAAAAGAAAAAGGTATCCCTGTCAGATCTTCAGGATTATCCCTGCATGGTTTTTGACCAGTCGGATGACAGCAATTTCTATCTGACGGAAGAAGCTATGGCTGATTATGACTTCAACAAACTGATAAAGTCGGATGACCGTGCAACCACCATGGAGCTCATCGCGAGCCTGAACGGTTATTCCGTAGGATCCGGAATGCTCGCGGAAAATGATGCAATACTTCAGGGACTTGTTTCCATCAAACTTAAGGAAGAAGATCCCCTTACAATTGGATATATAACCAGAAAAGGAAGCACGCTTTCCAAGTACGGACAGGCTTATGTAAATGAGCTGCTTAAATTCAAAGAGATCTGAATAACTTCCCTGTCAATTTGAACTTATTTTTTTCACTTGAGTGACGATATTAATAAGGTTGACATAAATTATTGAGATATGATATAGTTCTTTCACAATTTAAAAAGTAATCTATAAAAGCTGATGCTTTGATGAGTGATTGAATGGTTTGGGGCTGAAATTATGCCCATTTTTAAGCCATTTGGATTCATCAAAGCATCAGCTTTTTTGCTGTGCCTTGAGATCGTTCCATGACAATCTCATACCCTGAAAACCTCCGGTAAAAGTCCCGGCCCGGACTAAAAAAGAAGCACTGCCATGAACCGTGAAAGCGGCGAGCGTGCCAAGGGTAGAAGGAAATCAGGGAAGCTTTGCAATCACATAAACACCTATTTATATGAAAGGCAGGTACAGCTTATGAGTGAAATTTTAAATGATGACATTTACATTACTTCCGTTGATGAACTTGAATTGTCCGTACGTACCTATAACTGCATCAGAAGAGCAGGCATTGATACCATTGGCGAACTTCTGGACTTAAGCGACGATAAGCTTATGCATGTAAGAAACCTTGGCAGAAAAAGCTATATGGAGATCAAGTATGCTCTGTATGAATACGTAATGGTAAGGTGCAAGGAAGCCGAGGAAAAAACAGATTACAGAAATGAACTGGAAAAACTGATCGGGCTTAAAGACGTGAAAGCACAGATCGCAAGGATCGAAGCCTTTGCAAGACTGAAAAAGGACATGACTCCCCGGATGCAGCAGCAGACTTCCATGTCACTTAACATGGCATTTGTGGGAAATCCCGGAACAGCCAAGACAACCGTGGCAAGGCTTTTAGCCGGAATACTTGCAGAGATAGGTATCCTTTCAAGCAGTGAGATAGTTGAGGTGGGAAGAGGTGACCTTGTGGGACAGTACTCAGGTCATACCGCGGATAAGGTTAAGAGCGTTTTCAGAAGTGCCAAGGGTAAGCTTTTGTTCATTGATGAAGCTTATTCCCTTTGCGAGTACTGGAAGGGCGGATACGGTGACGAAGCCATCAACACCATAGTTCAGGAGATGGAGAATAACCGCAACGAAACCGTTGTTGTAATGGCGGGATATCCGGATAAGATGGAAGAGTTCTTCGGAAGAAACCCGGGCCTCAGGTCCAGGATACCCTTTAAGATAAGCTTCAGTGATTATTCCGGGGATGAGATGCTGCAGATTGCTGAATTTGATGCCGCTAAGAGAGGCTTTGTTCTCAGCGACGATGCTAAACCCAAGGTCCTTGAACTTTGCAATGCAGCTGCAGGTGATTCCGAAAACGGAAACGGACGCTTTTGCAGAAACCTTGTAGAAAGCGCGATCCTTGACTATGCGGTAAGAGCCTATCAGGGAGAGGGAAGCCCCCTTAACGATTACATCTTAAGGGCAGAGGATATCAATATATCCAAGCCTGTAAAAAGAGGCAACACTTATGCAAAGCCTGTAATAGGCTTTGCATAAAACATTTGTTTATAGTTTGTACATAAAAATTTAAGATTTTGAGTTATTACAAAAACGTTTTCGAGTATGTATAATTAATTATTGAAAATAGTCATTATAATGATTTTTATGCGAAAACATGAAAACCGGATTTTGAAAAGGAGTTTTTTAGATGGATTACGATTTGAGAAAAAGCCTGATAAGCGAGCTTTCCAAGTCTATGTCGGGACCTTCCCCGGAGGATGAAAAAACCGGACAGATCACCGCAAGATTCGATCCTTCCACCAACAGTCTGAGTTTTGATCTTTCCGGAACCCATTATAATGTTAAGGATATGGCTGATGCCAAAAAGTATTTTACCGAGTGTGCAAAGACAACTCAGAGCCCCGAAAAGAAGATCTATTATGAGATCGGAGCAGTATGTATCGACTCGATAATAAAGGAATTTACCGAGATCAAGCAGACGATCTGATAATAATAATCAGTACAGAAATGATAAGGACAGTAAAGACTGTCCTTATTTTTTATTGTGCCGACTTAGGTTATAATTAATAGTGTCGCAACAAAGAAGAACAACGGGGTGCAGACAATGAATGAAAAATATGAGATCCGCGCTGAGAATGCTTTTATGAACGAAGCCCTCAAAGAAGCCCTTGAAGGCATCACAAACGGTCACGGAGGTCCATTCGGTTCTGTTATTGTCAAAGATGGAAATATAGTGGGAAGAGGCCATAACAGGGTCCTTGCCGACAAGGATTCCACAGCCCACGGCGAGATATGTGCCATCAGGGATGCGGAGAAAAATCTTGATACCTATGATCTTTCCGGCTGCGAACTCTATACCACAGGTGAACCCTGTCCCATGTGTCTGTATGCCATTTTATGGGCGAATATTGAAAAGGTTTATTACGGCTGCACCATCAGTGATAACGGGGATATAGGATTCCGGGATGAGAAGATGGATAAGCTGGGAGGAAACAGGGAAGCCTTTAAGGATTTTCTCATCTGCATTGACCGAGGGGCTTGTCTGGAACTTTTTGATATCTATAAAAACATTGACCATAAGATCTATTAATCTGATCTGCACACTTTTTTGGTAAACTCATGAAACCGGTAAATATCTATGCGCTGACAAGATTAAATGATCCCGAACTTCTGTCCAAGGTTGAAAGACAGATGTCGGGCCGTGCCCGTTTTATGAAGATCCGGGGATGGGAGATGACAGGACTTAAGAGCTTTTGCGAAAAGCTGATGCCCTGCTGTGAAGATGCCTGCAGTCTTACTTTCTATTATTCCTATACCATGTCCAAACTGGGTAAGGAATTCGACCTGATCAGGATCGCAGATGACCAGATAGTAAATATTGAACTTAAAAGCGGAAACGTGTCCGATGATGCCATAAGGGCCCAGCTTGTACAGAACAGATATTATCTCGGGGCTCTTGGAAAGCCGGTCTATTACTATACCTACATAAGCAACCAGGACAGACTGGTGAGACTTTCAAACAGCGGCAAACTGGTGGATTCCTATTTCGAAGAACTGGGTACCCTTCTTGATAACCAGGACGGGATATATGAAGGAGATATAGAAGAACTTTTTAAAGAAGACAAATACCTGATCTCACCAATAACAGATCCGGGAAGGTTTTTGCGTAAAGAATATTTCCTTACATTCCAGCAGAGGGATATAAAAAAACAAATACTCAAAAATATCAGAGAAGGCATTAATCTTCAAGGGTTTACCGGACTTCCCGGTACCGGAAAGACGATCCTTTTATACGATATTGCCATGAACCTGTCCGGTAAGACAAGCGTCTGCATTTTCCATTTCGGTTCCCACAGAAAAGAACTTGAACAGTTAAACGACAGGCTTAAGAGAATTGATTTTTACTACTGTGAAAAAAATACTCTGCCGGAAGTAAAACGCGATTATTCCGTTATCCTCATAGATGAAGGACACGGAATGGGAGAGAAGGCATTTTCGCAGATACGAAGGTACAGCAGCACATGGAACAGCCCTGTTATCATTTCCTATGACAATGTGGACTGCGTTTCCGAAAAAGAGAGACTTGGTATCGGAGCTACACTTTTCGAAAGCCTTGATGAGTTCAGAGGATTTAAGCTTACAAACAAGATAAGAATGAACAGTGAGCTCTCATTTTTCTTAAGAACTCTTTTTTCTGCATCGAAGATCTACAAAAGGGATTATCCCCATGTCTCGGTTTCTTTCGGACGGGATGAAAATGAAGCAATGAACCTCATCAGGTATTACGAAAAAGAAGGCTTCATGTTCATATGGGATAAGAGCCTGGGCGCGGACATTGACAGATATGAATCATTTCCCGGAGAAGCCATGATGAGGCTTGAGTCTTCCATGGTAACCGGAAAGGAATTTGATAAAGTTGTTATGCTCATAGACGATTCGTTTTATTATGATGAAAACGGGTATCTCAGAAATACGGAATCATCTCAAACTTCCGAAACTTCAAGGATCATGAATCTGTTCCATGGCCTCAGCCGTGCTAAGAAAAATATCTCTCTTGTAATCAAAGGCAACATGGATCTGATGGAGAGGATATACCTTATCCTTCAGAAAATCTGACACTTTTTTCTTTTACATGGTATTGCCCTTCATGATAAAATAAAACATAACTTTTTTCTTATGAACATGGGGCTAAACTGAATGAAGTCAAATTCAATTAAACAGCTTAGGACAGTTAATATCTTATACTTTCTTATTTTGGCTCTGTTCCTGTATCATGTCCTGTTTTTCACGGATATGCAGGAGTTTATTCTTGCGGGAAAAGAAGCCGATAATCGTAACTATACCACGGGATGGTTTCTTGAATCCGGTGAAAGAGTCAATCTGAGCGAAATCACAGCAGGAAGCCGTGGCGGAAGCTATACCGTTACAAAGATACTTCCCAGGATCATGGAAGAGACGGATTCCATTTATTTATCCACCAGTAATCTTAATTTTGATGTATATGTGGACGGTGACCTTATTTATTCCTACACTACGGCAGAAAACATAACCGGTATGGGTGACGGTGTTTCCTACCATATGATTGGCCTTGGAACAAAAGATCAGGGAAGCATCATGACCATCAGGGCGTCTTCTGCATTTTCCGATAAAAAAGGCGGACGCATTAATGATATGCAGTATGGTGCAGAGGAACTCTACAGGTATTCCCTTATGAGTGATAAAGCATTATCTGTTAACCTTTCCATTATCGTTATCTTTATCGGTATCGTTCTGATAATGTTTTATTTCGGAATGTACAGAGAAAGATCCATAATGAAATCACTCTGGGCTCTGGGAATCTCTGCTATTTTGCTTGGAATCTGGAGCATATTTGATACCGGTATCCCACAGCTTACCATTGGAAGCATTTATGCATCCAGGGAGATAAGTTATCTCATTATTCATCTTGCATGTTTCCCTCTCGTATATTTTGTTAATGCCAAAACAAAACAGCAAAGGCCTGTTTATTCCTTTCTTTCCTTTGTTTTTTCTCTGATATTTATCGGATCCCTTCTTTTTACCAGATATATTCTCGGGATCGATATGCATTTGCTGGTGGCTTTTATCTATCTGTCCTTTGCATCCCAGATACTTCTCATAATCTTTATTCTTGTTGATAATGAACTGTACTGTCGTAAAAATTCCATACATTCATCAATGATGTTTTTCTATGCCGGAGTTGTCGTCTTTGTGACAACCGCAGTCATTGATATGGCTAGGTTTTACTTTGGCGCAAAAGTATCTCTGGGGCAAGGCAGCTGGCTCAGGCTGGGACTGCTTTGTTTTTATTTATTGATGACCCTTCAGATCTTTTACTGGTGGTCCGGCGAAAAAAAATCCCTGGAAAGAGACAGATTTATTAATAATCTCCTTAAGTACATCATGGATTCGGAAGATCCGGAAATTAAGATCGGGAAGGTGCTTGAATACCTGTGCGAGGAACTGCATGCAGACCGCGCTTGTATATTTGAAGACATGAAGGACGGAACCTTTGCCAATACCTATGAGTACTGCTCAGAAGGAGTCACTCCCGAGATTGATAATCTTAAGGGGCTTCCCTATGAAGGTGTCATCGATGTCTGGTACAGGGAGTATAAAAAGGGCGGACATATCCTTATATATGATATTGAAAAATACCGTGCGGTAAGTGAAAATATGTACCGGGTTTTAAAGCCTCAGGGTATCAACACTCTCGTTACAGGTCCCCTGATTCTGGATGGAGAGTATATAGGATTTTTCGGTGTGGACAATCCCCCTGCGGATGCCATGAAAGAAATATCAGAGATCATAAGGCTTCTCATGTTCTTCCTTTCCGATCTTGTGGAAAGCCGCAACTACCACAGACGACTTGTTGAATACAGTTTCCATGACGCACTGACGGGAGTGGGCAACAGACGTGCTATCAAGGAATTCGAAAATACATCCCTTGATACATCAAAGCCCTACGGCTTCATCATGTGTGATATCAACGGTCTGAAGAGTGTCAATGATAACGAAGGACATGAGGCCGGAGATGAGCTGATCAAAAATGTGACCGAATGTCTTACAGGCATCTTCGGAAAAGAAGATGTCTACAGGATGGGCGGAGATGAGTTTGCTGTATATGTATGCGGTGTCAGCCTCAGCGAAATGGAAGATAAGGTAAGTAAATTCAGAAGCACAGCATCTGAAAAAGGATATCATGTAGCCCTTGGTTATTCCTATTCCAAAGGCGGGGATCCGGATTACAATTCCCACAAACTGGATGCGGATAACAGGATGTATGAAGAAAAAAGAGAATACTACAGAACATCCGGCAGCAGATAAAAATCATTTACATGGTACGGTTGAAAAAGAGGACGAAATCATCGTTCTCTTTTTCAATGAAAAATGTTGACAAGTTAGCATATACTAACTATACTAGATTTAGGTTAGGGATATCTAACAACAATAAGGCATGACATACCATATTTTTTTGAAGATGGGTTAGAAAAAACTAACCAAATAAAAGAAAAAGGGTAATATTATGAATCTGAATGAAGCCGAACTTGGAATTGATTATGTGATCACTTCGATAGACACGGGAGGTGACGAGGAAATCGAGAGCTTTCTTTTTTCCCTGGGCTGCTACAGCGGTGAGTGCATTACCGTGGTGGACAAAAAGAAGAATCTTGTGGTTTCCATCAAGGATGCAAGATACAATATCGATCCGTATCTTGCCGCATCCATACAAGTGGAAGCGGGAACCGGCACCGGAGATATGCAGGGAGCCGTTTAAATCATAACTTATGATCAAATGTCACCGGCGTGACATATATAGGAGGAGAAACAAAAAAATGAGAATCGCACTTACAGGAAATCCCAACAGCGGTAAGACTACAATGTACAACGCGCTGACGGGA
>ONTX01000378.1 GCA_900320825.1 uncultured Lachnospiraceae bacterium
CAGTCAAAAAATGCCTAAAGACATGGGTGAATGTAGACAGTTCTTTTTAAATGCTACCAAGTGGATACGAGATCGAAACACGGAAATATATGACGCTCTTGAGAGCAGCAGGGTGTGATGCTTCTGACGAGAAAACCTGACTGACGAAAAATCAATTCTATACAACAGGAAAGAGAGGTGCCTATGAGATATTTTGAATTCAGCTTGGGCGAGAATGCCGAATACATTGATGAAAATGCACGGATCAAGTACAGGGATTATTCTGGTCAGAAAGTCCTTGATGCACTGAACAATTACTTGTATAAGACGTTGAAAAACGGACTGTATTTCTTTTCATACAGGGAAGAGGAAAATTCTGTTTTATCTGCTTTTTCATACGATGAAAAAAGCTTTTCCTATGATGAGGCGTTAGACAACATTTTGGGGATACTGGCATTTGATTTTCAGGTGAAGCACTTGAAAGAAGTTCCGTATGAGATCACGATGTACCGGTTCATGGACGATATCATGGAGGGGCGAAGGAGAGATTATGTCACTTATTGTAATAAGATCATTGATTCCAACAATCTCTGGATGTACAACTATTATCGCACATTGAATGAACAGGATATTCATTTTGATTTCAGTGAGATGATCGTTTCAGAAAAATATGAAGCAGACACCACTCTCTATGACCGGAGTTTTTCCGACGAGCTGAAGAACATCCGAAATCATTCAGGCAGTAATGATTTTGAAGGAAATCTGGTTCACTACATCATATCCGGACGTAGCAAAGAATCCTTGGACGACATGATAAAAACACTTATGAGTGAGCTGCTGCGTTCCGGTCGGATTCGAAGCCGACGGGTAGAGATCATCCGGGATATGCCTCCTGATATATATAAGATCAGTAACCATATTGAGGATACCATAGAGAATAACAGCGGGGGCGCTGTCGTTTTTGACCTGTCGGAAAAGCTCGGTCATGAACCGACAGAGTATATGCTGACGGCAAAATATATCGAGAGTCTGATGAAAAAGTATCGGAATGAGTGTCTGTTTATTTTTACTTACAATATGGATCAGCCGGGATTTTCGTATTATCTTTTGCCTCGAATAAAAAAATATGTGGTTCCTGTGATGCTTCGTGAGGGAACCGGGGACAGAAAGGCGGCGGTCAGTTATTTGAAATCACTGATTCATACATCGGAGTATGCCACGTATGCGGGACGTGCAGCCGAGTATATGAAACAGTATCCCGGAAATAAGTTTTCGCAAACGGATGTACTGAGTGCGTTTGAAATGTTCGGCCCCTGGTGCCTGAACGAAAAGCTGCATAATGCTTATAAGTACGACGTAAAGGAAGGATTTATCCTCGACAGGGATGAAAATGAAGTGTCCTCATATGAAAAACTGCAGAATCTGATCGGTCTTGATCTGGTCAAAAAGCAGATTGACAGTATTATTGCATCGGATGTTATAGAAAAAGAAAGAAAGAAACGTAAGGGAAGTGAATATCAGACAGGAACCATGCATATGGTTTTCGGGGGAAATCCGGGTAGTGCCAAGACGACTGTGGCCAAGCTTTTTGCCGGGATAGCAAAAGAAAAAGGGATTCTGAAAAGCGGGGCTTTTGTTATGAAAGGCGGGATGGATCTTGACGGACTGGGATGTGTGTCTTCAATCCGGGAAGCGTTTCTGGCGGCAAAAGGAGGGGTGCTTTTTATCGATGAGGCCTATTCAATGAAATCCGATACAGCGGTTACGGCGCTGATCCAGGAGATGGAGAATCGCAGAGAGGATGTGATCGTCATTCTGGCGGGATACAATGAAAGGATGAAGGAGTTCATGAAGATCAATGAGGGACTAAAGAGTCGTGTGCCTCATTGGATTGATTTCCCGGATTACTCGGCAGATGAGTTGACAAAGATATTCCGCTTGATGATCAAAGAACGAGGGTTTAGTGTTACAGAAGATGCCGTGAAGGAAGCCCATTACATTTTTGAAAAAGTAAGGCATAACGATAATTTCGGTAACGGAAGATATGTGAGAAATATTATAGATCAGGCAACCCTGAATCAGGCAACCAGGCTGATGGATGGCGGAAGGGATTCTTCTGAGATTAATAAAAGCGAGCTTTTTCGGATTGAGAAGAAAGATATTCACATGCTCGAAGAGGGAGAGAAAAAGGAGAGAGAGCCCGGCACAGCAGCAAGAGAATTGGATGAGATGGTCGGCCTTTCTTCTGTCAAGAGTGTAATCCGAAAAGCCACGGCAAATTATAAGCTGAGGAAGCTCTGCATAGAGAAAGGGATTCCACGTGACAGAGTATCTATGCACATGGTATTTACCGGAAATCCCGGGACGGCAAAGACAACCGTTGCGAGACTGTTTGCGGAGATTATGAAGGATGAACAGATTCTTTCGACAGGAGTTTTTGTTGAAGTCGGGAGAGCGGATCTGGTCGGCACTACTGTTGGATCGACAGCTCCCATTGTTAAGGCAAAATTCAAAGAGGCGCAGGGAGGGGTTCTTTTTATCGACGAGGCATATTCTCTGGTAGACGCATATACGAACGGATATGGTGATGAGGCGATAAACACTCTTGTTCAGGAGATGGAGAATCACAGGGAAGACGTGATCGTCATTTTTGCAGGATATCCGGAGCCTATGAAGGAATTTCTCGACCGTAATCCCGGGATGCTTTCACGCATTGCCTTTCAGATTGAGTTCGATGACTATTCCACGGGAGACCTCTGTGAGATCACGAAGCTGATGCTTGAGAAAAAGCAGTTGACCATTACGGATGATGCGATGGAAGAGCTTCAAAGCATATATGAGAATGCTCGTCATAATGA
>ONTX01000188.1 GCA_900320825.1 uncultured Lachnospiraceae bacterium
ATTAATTATATATCAATTCACCATAAGGAAAATACTATGAGAATAATAGTTATGTGACTCACACCCCCGGCCTCAAAGTACTTGGTTGTTTGTTGTAGAATAAAAATGTAGAAAGTTGCAGACAAAAAATGTAGGTGATTGCAAAGCTGAAATGTAGGTTCTTGCAACTACATTTTGTATATCCTTGCAAACCTTCATGATTATCTATCCTGGAAAGAGCACTTCCTGTTGATACAGCTGCTTCCAGGGTGGATAGTAAATGATCCATTGCCGACATACTGACATTTCATTATCCTTGTAGTGTTGTTACTTTTTTTATGCTACAAGGAGGAAGGGAGTATGACTTCAATGGATCAGATCCATCGTATCAGAGACTTGTACTATGGGCAAGACAAGTCTTTAACTGAAATCGCCAGCATTGAAAAACTTGATTGGCGTACCGTCCGCAAATACGTAGATATGGAGGACTTTAATGAGAATCCACCAAGCCCGAATGAAGAAGAGCATTCCTCGAAGCTTGATCCGTTCAAGCCAATCATCGACAAATGGCTCATAGAGGATAAGAAAGCTCCTCGTAAACAGCGCCATACTGCCAAAAGGGTCCACAGACGTCTTAAGGAAGAGACAGAAGACTATGATTGCTCGTATCGCCTTACAGCTACCTATGTTGCCGAAAAAAAGAAGGAGCTCCGTCTGAAAAAGAAGGAAGGACATCTCCCTCTTATCCATTATCCCGGAGAAGCACAGGCTGATTTCGGTACTGCTGATTTTTATGAGAACGGGAAACTACATCATGAAGCAAAATATCTCGTTCTCAGCTTTCCATTCAGTAATGGTGGATATCTTCAGCTGAACTATGGTGAAAACATGGAGTGTCTTCTTGAGGGACTGGTTGCCATGTTTGAATACATGGGCGGCGTTCCTACGGAAATCTGGTTTGATAATACCAGAACGATTGTCACTGAGATCGTCAAAGGCGGAGGGCGGGAAGTAACCGAACGGTTTCAACGTTTCTATGAACACTATCGATTCAAGCCGGTATTCATGAATCCTGATGCCGGCTGGGAAAAAGGAAACGTAGAGAATAAAGTCGGTTATCTTCGACGCAATGAACTTGTTCCGATTCCCCAATTCGACGCCCTGCCTGCAAAAAATCAGGATCTCCTGATTGCCTGTGATAAGGATATGGAAAGGGAGCATTACAATGATGATGACGATCGTTTCATTTCTGAACTCTTTCAGAAGGATAAAGCTGCGCTTCTTCCGCTCCCCTCTGTGCCATTCGATACATCTCTCTATACAACCGCCAGAACGAATAAGTATGGAAAGTTTACTCTGGATAAAGGGAAACACCGTTATTCGTCTTCCCCTGACTTTTGTGAAGAAACGGTTCGTCTTCATATTACATCTTCCGAAGTAATCGTTATGGACAGTGACCTTCATGAAGTGGTCCGGCATCGACGATTGTATGGTGAAGAATATGAAAGTATGGACTGGATTCCTTATCTGCGCTACATTGCCCGTAAGCCACGCTCCCTGAAAAATAGTGGAATCTACTCGATGTTGCCGGAACCCATGCAAATCTACATGGATAGTAGCGAAAGCAAGGATCGAGGGAAAATCCTTAAGATTCTGGCCGAACTTACGGAAAGCAGTGGCTTTGAAAGTGCAGTAAATACAGTGAATACAGCTATTTCGCACAAAGCCTCCGATCCGGATAGTCTGCTGAACCTCTACCGACGCATATATATGGATGTCCCACCGTTGCCACCGTTGAAGTCAGCAGATACAATCCCTGAGATGGAGAAGAGCCTGTTCTCAACAGATCTTACAGCTCTGGATGCCATCCTCAAGAAGGGAGGATCTTCCGATGCCCGAACTTAAGGAGTTAATCGCATTATGCTGTAAGCAACTGAAACTCTCCTCTAACCTTGCAGAAAGGGCCATGACCCAGGAAGGAGAAACCAATCAGGAATATCTTTATCATCTTTTGAGAAATGAAGTCTCATACCGAAAAGAACGGCGTATTACCAAACTCCTGAACTCAGCAGGTTTTCCCAGACTGTACGAACGCAGTCAGTTTCGCACAGATGAAATTGATTTCCCTTCAGGAATTACTTTTGATTCTCTGATGAATCTGGAATTCTATCAAAAGGGCAAAAACATTATTCTGTACGGCGGCACGGGGACTGGCAAAACCATGCTGTCCATATTGATTGGGATTGCGGCATGCAATTCCGATATCCCGGTGAAGTTCTATCGCACGGCAGGCCTGATCAATCTCTTTTCGGAGAGCAAATTAAAGGGAAACCTTGCCGCTCTAAAAAAGAAACTGGAAAAGGCTCAGATATTAATTTTGGATGAATTCGGATATGTCCCATACGATCGTACCGGAGCACAACTGCTTTTTGATTACTTATCGGAGATACACGAACGGAAATCAGTAATTCTCAACACGAATCTGGAATTCTCTCAGTGGGTGAATGTTCTATACGATGAACGAATGACCACAGCTCTAATCGGGCGACTGACACATCATGTGGAACTCATCCTGTTCCCTGGCGGGAACAACCGCCTTAGAGAATCCAGTATCAATGAGGCGTGGGGCAGGATCAATACACGGGAGGTTGGAAATCATGACGAAAAGTAACCCTTTGAACGAAATTGAATCTCGTTTTAATCGTCTTAATGAAAGCGAGCAGATGGATGAAGACGCTATGTCTTTGGAAGAAGCCTATGACACCCTTCTGGAAGACTATCAGGAAGCTCGTAAATTAAACGATGAATTGGAGGAGATGATTCACGAATATATCCAGGTTTATGGAGCCTTGTAAGTGGGATCCTTCAATAGAATTGATTAGAAGAGTAAAGCACAATTATGTGACTCGTTAATCGTATGCCAGCAATGGATGTGCTGGTCGTTACCGGCCAGCATAAGCCGTTGCAATCACCTACAAAATGTAGATGCAACAACCTACAAAATCATTTTGCAACAACCTACATTTTTGTTTGCATTTTTCTGCAAAAAGGGCTTGCAAAAAACATCCTTAAAGGTAATAATGCCGTCTGCCTCAGGACTGCCTTCCATACGCCAGAGCATGGTTACGATCATCGCACGGCTGGCAGAGTTCAGCGGTTCGAAGGTATGATCACCTGTCCCGTTCATAACGCCTTTTTCGATCGCCCAGTGGACGCCGTC
>ONTX01000435.1 GCA_900320825.1 uncultured Lachnospiraceae bacterium
ATATGCTTAAATATGCAGTCGGACAAAAGAACGTATATGTTGCATTGGACGAAAATGAGAAATGTCTGGGCTTTATTTACTACATGAAAAATGGTGTCTTCGGAAGTTATCCATATCTTCATATTATTGCTGTAAAGGAAGAATACAGAAGTTGCGGTATCGGTAAGCAGCTTATAAAATATTTTGAGGATAATGCTTCAGATTCTTCTTCAGAAAAGTATTTTTTAACTGTTGATAATTTTAATCCAAGAGCGAAGAAGTTATATGAAAATCTGGGATATAAGTGTGTCGGAGAACTGCCTGATTTTTATAAAAAGGGAATCAATTGCTATCTTATGATGAAAAGAAGAGGGTAAATAACTCTTCGATTTTTATGCTAATTAAATATTGGTGATAATAATGATAATTGAAACAGAGCGATTAAAATTAAGGGAATATACTTTTGATGATTTTGATTCTTTATATGAGATCCTTTCTGATGAAGAAACTATGAGACATTATCCCAAACCGTTTAGCGAAGAAAAAGTCAGAGGGTGGATCCAATGGAATATTGATAATTATGCTGAATACGGATTTGGACTCTGGGCTGTAGTTCTGAAAGAAACGTGCGAAATGATAGGCGATTGCGGAATTACAATTCAGAATATTGACGGAGAATTACTTCCGGAAATAGGGTATCACATTCATAAGAAATATTGGAGACAGGGATATGGAAGTGAAGCTGCAAAATTAGTCAGAGACTGGGCATTTGAAAATACAAATTATGATTGCCTGTATTCATATATGAAATATACAAATATAGGCTCATATTCTGTTGCTGTTGCAAATGGAATGAAAAAAGTAAAAGAATATCCGGACGAAAAGAATATAATTTCGTATGCTTATGCGATAACACGCAAGGAGTGGGAAGCTCTGAAGAAAGGAGAAACGAAATGAAAGATAAAGCGTTGGTCGTTATAGACCTTCAGAATGATATTACGAAGAATTATAAAAAGATCATAGGACAGGTCAATGAAGCAATTGATTGGGCAGCGGCAAATGAAATGCATATCATCTATATCAAGCACTACAATCTGTCCGAAAAGACAAGAACATTTAAGCCGGGAACCAAAGGTTCTGAACTGGTTCCTGAACTTAAGGCTGTGTCAGAAAATATTTTTGAAAAGTCAAAAGCCAGTGCTCTGACAAGTGAAGCCTTCGCCGAGTTTGTTGAGAAAAACAGAATAACAGAGTTTTATATCACCGGCGCAGATGCAACGGCCTGTGTCAAGTCAACAAGCTATAATCTGGTAAAGGCAGGATACAAAGTGCACGTGGTATCTGATTGCGTAACAAGTTATGATCTGAAAAAGCTGGATGAAATGTTTACGTATTATGCGGATAAAGGCTGCGAGGTTAAGAAACTGGATGACTATACAGGTGTGAAAATACAATATAAAAGATTAGATGCTGATTGTTTTAACGCACATTCACTGGATTCTTTTGTCCGTCATCAGACAGTGACTGAGTGTTGGAGAAAAGTGGATAATAAATGGGTACTTGTGCATAATCCTTTTGTAGAAAACTGGACAATAGAACAGTGCCGGGAAATCGCTGAAGATATTGAGCATCATATAAACCATGACCAAACAGGTTTTGGCGCATTTGATAGCGAGCGTATTGTTGGCTTTGCGACTGTATCCCACTACATTTTTGGAAAAACAGCGAATTATGTGGAGCTGGTCTGCTTTCAGGTTTCTGAGGAATATCGGCATCAGGGCATTGGAAGAAAGCTTTTTACAATGATCTGTGAAGAGGCTCTGCGGCTTGGCGCAGATAAACTGTACATATCGGGTCATTCCTCGAAAGAATCACAGGCGGCATACTACGCGCTTGGTTGTAAGCATGCAGAGGAGATCAATGAGATTCTGGCAGAGAAGGAACCGTTTGATGTACAGCTGGAATATATTTTATGAAGATAAGTGACGGTGATTTGAAGATAGATGATGAGCTGTTCGTGTTCAGCGGTATCACAGGTAGGCGGTGCTATCCGCAGGGAAACCAAACTCTGAATGTTCTGAAAGGAGATATAGAATGACCGAAGAAAGAGAAATGACCGTCCCTATGCCCTCTGTTGGCACAGAGGCTGGACAGTCACTATTTAAATTATTCTATAAACTAATTCATTTTCCGAACACATATCTCACGATAGCATCAATGAAAATGTCCATGCTTTCGGGACAGA
>ONTX01000187.1 GCA_900320825.1 uncultured Lachnospiraceae bacterium
CGCGTAAATTCGACAGTTCTTCAGTAGTGACAAAATGTGGTTTCGGCGGCATAGTGATCCCTCCCAGCTGAATACGCTTGATCTGTTTTTATGAACTACGTTGTTTTATCAATATCAATTAGATCAGAAAGTAAGCTTAATTATATTATACTGATCATTTTACTCCAGTATACTCCCGGAAAGATAACAAAAGCGCAACAAGCATCTAAGCAAGCGAAATATTAACGAACAAACTTTTACAACATCCTTACAAATCCTTACAAATCCTTACAAATAATAAAAAAAATAACTGACACGGGCATAAATGTGATATAATACTTCTGTTCGAAAAGTCTTATGAACCAAAAACAAGAATAATTCCCATTAAAGGGGTCGACAGAATATGAACGGTTCTACAATAACAAGTAAAAGAGGTATATCCCTCCGAAAACTGAATATTATCATGCTGATAATTGCGGTTGTTACTTCTTTTGCTCTGATCTATGCCATGAACAGAACAAATAACCTGTATAAGGAAACGCATACCATAACACAGGATCTGCTGCGATGGAGACAGGATTCCTACGACTTGAAGATCGCCTCAGATTATCTTACCGAGGAGATCCGGTGTTTTTCGGTAACAGGTGACAGAACACATCTGGATAATTACTTTACAGAATCCAAGATCACAAAGCGAAGAGAAAAAGCACTGGATAGTTTAAAGGGATTTCAAGAGGATTCCTCTGCCATCCGGAAGCTTGAAATGGGTATGACCGAATCCCTCAATCTCATGAAGATCGAGTATTATTCTGCAAGACTTACCATAGAGGGCTATGGGATGAATGTAAATGATTTTCCTGAAGAGATCCGGAATGTCAGTCTATCGGAGGAGGATCGTTCCCTTTCGACTAATGAAAAGAAAGAAGAGGCCGTGAGACTTCTCTTCGATCATAATTATCTCACAGCAAAGCTTCGGATCAATGAGGATATGAATGATTGCCTGGACAGACTGGAGCAGGATGTCTATCAGACACAGAGTAAAATGGCTTCAAAGCTCAGCCAACAGGTGTTTATCGAGCATGTTCTGACCTTCTTCCTTATAGCCATCATGATGGGCATCGTTCTTTTCACTCGTATCCTTGTATTTAACCCCCTTCGCAACTGTGTGGAGCTTATCCGGAAGGATGCGGAGATTCCTTTGTCCGGGGCTTATGAGGTGCGTTTCCTGGCGAAGAATTACAATCTTATGTATTACACCTCCAAGGAAACGAAGAACAGGCTCAATTATGATGTAAACCACGACCCTCTGACCGGTCTGTTCAATCGAAGAGGCTATGATTTCTTCCTCAATAATGTGGATATGGAAACATCTGCCTTGCTGATCATTGATCTGGATCATTTCAAGGAAATAAATGATCATCATGGTCATGATGTGGGGGATAAGCTGCTCCAGAAAACGGCAAACATACTGCTCTCCAGCTTCCGTACACAGGATTATGTCTGTCGGTTGGGCGGTGATGAATTTGCCGTCATCATGATACGCTCCGATCCATCTATGAGGGATCTGGTCTGCCGTAAGGTTGACTCGATCCTGAAGAAGCTGAAGGACACTTCTCAGGATGAGAGCATTCCCGCCATCGCCTGCAGTGTGGGCTGCGCCTTCGGACGTGTGGGCATCAAGGCCCAGGAGCTTTTCAAGCGTGCGGACAGCGCGCTTTATGAGTCCAAGGAGAACGGACGAGGTATCGTCTCCTTCTACACGGGAAGTAACAAAGGCTGAAAAATGTAAAACAGGAGCGGATACAATATATCCGCATGAAGAATCCCGATGACAGCATGTCTTACTGTCATCGGGATTCTTGGTTTTTTTAGGATCTGCTCTGCTCCATGAGCTCTTTTTCCTCTTCTGCAGCTTTGGCCTTATCCTTCAAATAATCCTTGTAGATCTTTTCAAAAGCGTCGTTCAACGCATATTTCTGTTCATCTTTGATCCTGTTCTTCTTATCGATGATCTTGGATGAACGTAGTTTTTCCATCAAATATACTTCAAATTCCTTGCTGTATAAGATTTCCTTATTGAATCTGCGATCCCCTGCATAATCATCCACAAAAGACATGTCGAACTGACTGTAGTTTGCTTTTTTAGTATATATGAATCCGATGGCTACGAACAAAAGGTACAGCATCGTCATGAACACACCTAGCTCTACGGAGATGAAGTACATGGGACCTGCAAGTAATGCACCTCCAACCACTGTAGCCCCAATAGGACCGAATATTTTGACGAGAAAACCTGCGATTTTGGCAAATATCCAAAGAATACTCACTATGGAAAAATTACTGTCTGAAATACTGCTGGAATACCCTGAGAAACTACTGCCTCCACCGGAGCTGATTCTTCGTGTGGAAGAGCCGCCACTCAAACGAGAGCCACCGAAACTTCTGCTCCCACCACTGCTGCCACCGAAACTTCTACTGCCGCCACTACTGCTGATTCTTCTCATGTCTGCTCCTCCATTA
>ONTX01000103.1 GCA_900320825.1 uncultured Lachnospiraceae bacterium
TTGCAGATGTTCCGCTTGTAAATCCAAAAGAAAAGTATAATCAGATCCCGGGAAAACATCCGGTGAAGTGGTGGCAGGATGTTACGGATAAAAGATTTGAGTTATCATTCTGGCTGTCATTTCTTGGTCAGCCGGGGACTTATCTTGTGATGTGGATGCTGGCTGAGCTTATCGGGAAGAACAGTGTGGGACTTGGACTTGCTTTAAAGATCAATACATTCATCGGTTGTTATACAGGACTCCTATGTCATGTTGTTTACTGCATGAAGCCGCTCCTGTACAGGCGGCTGTATAAAAAACTTGATGATAAAGAGGTGGAAGAGACTTTTTCTGCTTTGGATATGGTCTCCAAGGTTCCCATGATAATAGGCTTTGCGACTTTATGGCTCGGCAGCACGGTAATTGTGGTGAGTGCAATTATTAATGGAGCGCTGGAGGTGCCGAAGATATGTCTTCTGCTTAACCCTGTGCCTTCTACAATTGTTCTCCTGATATTAAAGAAATGTAACGTGAGAATAATTGGCGCGTTAGGAGTTGGTTTCATGATGTTTTCCATTCTTTTGATAATTGCCGGATTTCAGGTATAGGGCATATAATCATATTAAGAAAACTATTGGAGGTTTTTATGATAAAAAATGAAAAACTAAAATGGATCAATATACTTTTCTGGCTGGCGTCAGTGGCCGCTATGATCGGACTTATGATCTTTTGCGGCAGATACATGGATGACAGCACTACGGGACTGTTGTTTGAATTTGTGATCATTACCGTAGTGACTCTGGCTTTTTTATTTCTGATCTCCGGGAAAAAGACCTTTACTTTTTTAAACAATGAAACAGGATATACAGTAAAAAGACTGTTACCCACACTTATCTTTTCCGGAATATTCGGATTGTTCGGAGTGCTGGCCTGGCTCATGGACCGGCCCCCATTAAGGGAGGACTGGCCGTTTAATCTTTTAATATCTGTTATCACCATGTTTTTGGTCGGAGTATATGAGGAGGGATGTTTCAGAGCCTGTGCCTGTGATGCCCTTTTGCCGGTTTTAAAGAAAACAAAGCATCCTTTCTTTTGGACAGCCATTATTTCCGGTCTTTTGTTTGGATATGTTCATGTGGTAAGCGTTGATTTTTCAAACTTACAGCAGACACTGCAGTTTATACTTAAAATAACTAATCTGTTGATTGCCGGGTCAACATTTATGATCCTGTACTGGAAGACCAGAAATCTGCTGGGACTTGCGATAATACACGGATTAAACGACCTTCTTCCGGATCTTGTGAACCAGATCGTTCTATTTGAGAGTAATGAAGATTCCGGCGGATATGTTAACGGGGATCTGGGAACTACCATCGTATACCTGATCCAGTTTATAGTAGAGATGATTTGTTTCATCTATGTATACGTTAAGGTTGCAAAGAAGATAGATTACAAGAAGACACTGGAAGAGTGGTGATAGAAGTAAAAAATAAAGCTGCAGCTACCGTTTCGGAAAGCTGCAGCTTTTTTGTTAAGAAAGGTGATCATACGCTGAACCTTTTTGATGTAAGTATTGAAGTGCAAATCGTTCAAGATTATTTTATATGTGGTAACATTACAAAGTAATTAAAACGAAGTTTTTAAAATAAATTGCAAAGGTGGGATATTTATGAGAAAGGCATATCTGGACAATATAAGATGGGTGACTGTGGCTTTGGTGGTTATTTACCATGTAATTTACATGTATAACGCGGAAGGGATCGTGGGAACTCTGGGAAAGATCACGAACCTTGAGGTACAGTATTATGATGCTTATCAGTACGTGGTTTATCCCTGGTTCATGATGCTTCTTTTTATAGTTTCCGGTGTAAGTGCCAGGTACAGTCTGGATAAGCACACGGGAAAAGAGTTTATTAAGAGCAGGACGAGAAAACTGCTGGTGCCTGTCACTATAGGCCTTTTTGCATTCCAATTCATACAGGGATATATCAATATCTCATTTTCAGGTGTTGCGGAAAATCCTGAAATGCCCGCTATAGCCAAGTTTATTGCATGTATATTAAGCGGGATTGGCGTGCTCTGGTATATTCAGCTTTTGTGGATATTCTCACTCGTCATAGTACTGATCAAACGAATTGACAGAGACCGCTTATGGGAAAAATGTAAAAATATGCCTTCATGGATCCTTCTGATAATGGGAGCTTTCGTATATCTTGCAGGTCAGGTGGGCAACACCCCGATCATCGCGGTATACAGATTCGGACTGTATTTCTTTTCATTTCTTCTGGGATATTTTGTTTTTTCTCATGATGAAGTCATTGAAGTAATAAAGAAGTACTTTCCTTTTTGGCTTATTATTGCTGCAGCGCTGGGCATTGCATTTGCAGTAAGGTATTTCGGGCAAAACTATGCCGATAAACCCGTAAACCGTTCACCATTGTTCCTGTTATACGGATGGTTCGGATGCCTTGCAATGATCAGCGGATTTGCAAAGTATTTTGATTTTGAGAATAGGTTTACAAAGTGGATGAGTTCCCGCAGCTGGGGGCTGTATGTATTCCATTATCTTGGAATATCCGCAGTTGCACTGTTTGTTGCAAAACCGGGACTGGCTCCCGCGTGGGCATGCTATCTCTTAAGCCTTGTATGCGGATTTGTGCTGGCATACGGACTCTACTTCGTTATCTCAAGACTTCCTTTCTTCAGATGGGCGGTACTTGGAATCGGAAAGAATGATTAAAAGCAGAAAGATATTGATTTAATTTTTAACAAGTGTTACCATATAATAGTTAGTGTTGGCTAACTAAATATAAGTTATTTGGTGTAAGATTCAGCTCCGCAAAATGCGGAGCAAAATAATAAAGTATAGTTAGTCTTTGCTAACGCACAGCTAACCATCTGTTTTTGATAACAGGTAAGTATGTACATAGCAAATAAAATGGTTTAAGGAGGTAGAAGTATGAAATTAAAGGGGATTGGTATATTTGCATTAGGGACATTGTTCGGATTAGAGGGAATCAAACTGCTTTCCTCCAAAGACGCAAAAAAAGTATACACTCACTGTACCGCAGGTGTTTTGAGAGCGAAGGATTCTGTATTGGATCAGGTGACATTATTAAGAGAAAACTGTTCTGATATCTATGCCGAAGCTAAAAATATCAATGATGAGCGTTCTGCAAAAGAATCTGAAAACGAAGTTGAGGACTGACAGTAAAAGAGGTCAAAATGAAATTTCTGATAAAGCATGAGACCGGAAAAAGATTAAGGGTACATCTTCCTATGAAGAGAATGACTTACAGGGAAGCTGATACCCTTGATTACTATTTGAACGGATTTAGTGAGATCAGCGAAGTTAAGGTATATGAGCGGACAGCTGATACTGTGATCACTTATAACTGTGACAGAAAGCGGATTATAGAAATCATAAGATCATTTTCTTTTGATTCGGTGGATGTACCGGAGAACTATTTTGAAAGTTCGGGAAGAGAACTATCGGCACAGTATACCGATAAAATCGCATCTGACATAATGCTTCATTATGTCAAAAGAGCCGTACTTCCTGTTTCGATACGAAGGATATGGGATGGTATCAAGGCAGTAAAATATGTAATCCGAGGACTGAAGACGATCAAAAACAAACGTCTGCAGGTAGAACTTCTTGATGCTGTGGCAATTTCAGCCGCCATGTTCATGGGGGATTACAAGACGGCCTCAAATGTAATGTTTTTACTCGGAATAGGTGACACTCTTGAAGAATGGACGCATAAGCGTTCAGTCGGAGATCTTGCAAGACAGATGTCGCTTAACATCGAAAAAGTATGGGTTGTTACCGATTCCGGAGAAATACAGATTGATTCATCTGAGATCGTATGCGGTGATAAGGTTTGCGTCAGAATGGGGAATATGATTCCCTTTGACGGAGAAGTATATGGCGGCGAAGCTATGGTCAATCAGGCTTCTATGACAGGAGAGCCTGCTGCTGTAAGGAAAACCCCGGGTTCAAGTGTTTTTGCGGGAACGGTTGTTGAAGAAGGCGAGATCATCATAGTAGTAACTCAGGTCGGAGGATGCGGACGGTTTGATAAGATCGTAAAGATGATAGAAGAGTCCGAAAAGCTTAAATCATCTTTGGAGAGCAAAGCTGAAAGGCTTGCAGACAGTCTTGTCCCTTATACTCTTGCCGCATCAGTACTGACGTATCTGTTTAGCCGTAATGTCACAAAAGCGGTTTCTGTTCTCATGGTAGATTATTCATGTGCACTTAAGATGACAATGCCATTGTCTGTTCTTTCCGCAATAAGAGAGGCCGGTGATCACGGTATCACGGTAAAGGGCGGGAAGTATCTTGAAGCGGTAGCCGATGCGGACACCATAGTATTTGATAAAACAGGCACATTGACAAAAGCTGCTCCCACAGTAAAGAAAGTTGTTTCATTCTGTGATGAATCGGAGGATGAACTGTTAAGACAGGCAGCGTGCCTGGAAGAGCACTTCCCACATTCCGTTGCAAGAGCTGTCGTTGATGCCGCACTTGAAAAAGGGCTTATGCATGAAGAACTTCATACAAAGGCGGAATACATTGTTGCTCACGGGATTGCATCTTACATAGATGATAAAAAGGTTGTGATAGGAAGTTATCATTTTGTGTTTGAAGATGAAGGGGCGGTTATTCCTTCCGAAAAACAGAAGTTATATGATGAACTGCCTGATGATTATTCACATTTATATTTTGCCAAGGATGGAAAGCTCTGCGCGTGTATTCTGATAGAAGATCCGATGCGCGAGGAGTCGGCAGATGTTGTCGCAAAACTTCGCGAGCAGGGATTTAAACATATTGTCATGATGACGGGCGACAATGAACGGACCGCGGCAAAAATAGCAGCCGAAGCAGGAATAACGGAATACTATTCTGAAGTGCTTCCTGAGGATAAGGCGGGATATATCGAAAAGGCAAAAGCTGAAGGCCGTCATGTGATAATGGTAGGTGACGGAATAAACGATTCACCTGCACTGTCTGCTTCCGATGCAGGTATTGCCATAAGCGAAGGGGCTGAGATTGCAAGACAGATTGCAGATATAACGATCAGTTCATCTGATTTGGAAAGTATCGTGACTCTTAGGAAGATAAGTACACTTCTTATGAGTCGTATCAGGTTCAATTACAGGACTATTGTCGGTTTTAATACATCGCTTATAGGGCTGGGCGTTGCAGGAGTTCTTCCCCCATCTTCATCCGCAATGCTTCATAACGGATCAACTGTAGCGCTTGGCCTTAAAAGCATGACAAATCTTTTGCCGGAGAATGAAATATGAGTTTAAAATACGAGATCATCAAGAGGATAGTAAAAGCAATCGGACTGAAAAATATGTGGTCCGGAAAGTCTGCTGAAGAAATAGTTGCGGCCAAAAAGAAAGAAAACGCCAAAAACAAAATCCCTGAGCTGAATGATCCTGAATTTGATATAAGCAGGGTCGATGTAATGGGCTTTCCTGTGATCAAGATGATACATAAGAATAAGTCATCACGTGCGAACCTGTTTATTATCGGTGGCGGAATGGTAATGGCACCGAGACCTGATGCGGTGAAAAAAGCACTGAAGTTTGCAAAAGAAACAGGGGTTGATGTGTATGTTCCGTATTATCCGCTTTGCACCGATTATCCTCTTACAAAAGCTTATGAGATGATCCATGAAACCTATAAATTGATGCTGAATGACTACAACTCGGAAAATATCTCGGTTCTTGGGACTTCGTCCGGAGGAAATCTGGCATTGGGTATTGTTCCTTATATCAATGACGGGCACGGAGATGCTCCGGTTCCGGGGCATATCATTGCAATTTCTCCGGGGACCTGTGTTGAAACGGAAGAAGAATGGAAAAGGATGCTCGAACTGGACAAAAAGGATGTTGCAATCCCTGCGGAATATATGAGGACGGCGGTTGATATCATGAGGCACGGTGATATGTCCGTTCCGGAATACATGATATGGCTTCAGAAAGGTGATTTTACAAATTGTCCGTATGTAACATTTATATATGGTTCGGATGAAACGCTTTATGCGTGTGCTCCTTCTTTTGAAACGGTTATGAAAAAATACGGAGTGGATTACGAGATGATAGTTGGAGAAGGTATGTTCCACTGCTATCCCGTGTTTCCCATCGTAAGAGAGGCAAAAGAGGGTTGGAATCAAATGATAGATATTGTAAAACGAGGTGGCAAGTAATGCTGTTGACAATATTTCTTTCCATAGTTTTTTGTGTGGCGATTACACTGATGATGTTTTCCGCAGTTGCGTTTATACAGGATGTAAAGTTCTTTTCATCAGCACCTAAGGAAGCACGGGATGTCCTTGTTCCCAGAGATAAAGAACTGTTCTATGGTGCAAGGGCAATCGGATGGGTTCTTATGATATTCAGTTTTCTTATGATCGCCGGTGTTGGCGTAATCTCGATATGGGACGGCATAAGATGTGAATTCACATTTCTTCAATTCTTTATCAGATTCGTTATGATCTTCAGCGTATATAAGATCTATGACATGATATACTTCGATTATTTTCTTCTTATGAAATATCATTTTTTCCAGTTTTATTTTCCTGAAGTTGAAAGTGTATATTCCGGCAGAAAGTACGGATATAACATAAAAAGCCAGTTGATGAAACTCCTGGTTGTCTTTCCCGCCGCATCGGCTCTGGCGGCATGGATCTGTGCAATGTTCACCTGATAATAAAGATGATTTAAAGGAAAAAACTGAGGATATCGTTTATGGAAAAACTTGCTTTAAAGGCAATAATCAGATATATAAGGAAACACTTTCCTAAAGAGGCAGACGAGATAATACGACGGGCAGCTACGGTGTTACCTGAACTTAAAGCAAAGGCACCTGACCTTGGAGGAAAGGAAAACTCTCTTGCAAATAATCTTGATCTGTTTCTTCTTATTCTTTCCTATTATGAAGCGTCCGATCGCCGCATGGGTGGTGATGCCATTGATGAGATCATAGCTGATATGTATGAGCATGGAAAATTTCTCAATCATGTGATGAATATAAATAAAAAGGGAATTCTCTCTTTGCTCAGAAATACCATGTATAAGAGTTACCAAAAGTATGCGGATAAAGTAGAAGAAAAGCAGGCTCATGGCGAGTGGATGGATACATGGAAAATGGTGGTGAATCCCAATAATACCAATGAAGGGATTGCGTTTACCCTGGTGGGATGCCCTCTTGCAGAATATGCGAAAAAATATGGTTATGAGGAACTTATGCCGCATTTATGTGCACTGGACCATGCATATGCAAAGGTTATGCATGCAAAACTGATCAGAACACATACCGTGGCGAAGGGTGCTGATTCATGTGACTACTGGTATGTTCCGGATCAAAGCGAGACGGCGAAAAATTATACAGGTATTGTTGTTTGATCAAATACATATAACCGAAGAAGGAATAATCTGTTCCTGTTTTGAATGTAATTGACGAATTCATAGAAATGTCTGTGCAAAAGGTAATAATAAAATGGACGGAGTGGAGAATAAATGATCATCACAGCTGTTGCGGTCGGGACAAGAGGAGATGTAAATCCTCTGGCCGAACTGGGTGAAGAAATGATACGCAGAGGGCATGAGTTCAGAATTCTGACATCCGAATCCTTTCGTGTTCTTATAGAGAACAAAGGGGTTACATTCATAAAGCTTGATACTGATGCGGATCATGTTATGAAGTATCTGGTTGCGAATTATAAGACAAGCCTTGATTTTGCAAAAGGTATGTTTCGCCTTAAAAAAGAGAACCCGGGTTTTATGTTGCAGACACTTAATGCGATAGAAGGATCGGATTTGGTTATGTACGGAACGTGTGCTGCCTTTGCAAGGCATGCCGCGGAGTATCTGAATATACCATGTGCCAGATTGTTCTATTCACCTATGGATCCCACAAGACAGTACTCGCTTTACACCGATGAATACGATTCGGACAAAGTGCTTAAAAGTTATAACGGACTTCCACAGGGCATGAATCTTATGACAATGATCGCACTTAACAGATGGAGGCGTTCGGTCGGACTTCCGGGGTGGAGATTAAGCAGCCGTTATACAGAGATGTATGGAAGAAAAGTTCTTACATTCTATCCGACCAGTCAGGTGTTAATGCCACCGGATTCTGCGTGGGGTGATCATATCCATGTGACAGGATACTGGTATCATCCTGAAGAATCTGCAGATGGTTACGAAGAGCCAAAGGAACTTGCTGATTTTCTGAGATCGGGAGAAAAACCGGTATTCGTTGCTTTTGGAAAAGCAGAATCTCCTGAACTTGCTAAGTTACAGTTTCTTACCCTTGAAGCGTTGAAAAAAACGGGGATCCGAGCAATAGTTCAGGCATTTCAGATACCGGATAATGAAAGGATAAACACGGATAAATTGTTTTTTATAGATTCTGTGCCATATCCGTATATATTTGAAAAAGTGCGTGCTGTTGTTCATCATGGCGGAAACACCACAAACGGAATGGGATTAAGGGCCGGACTTCCAACGCTTGTAATCGCCCTTGCGCTTGACCAGTACTTCTACGGCAGGATGGATCATCGTGTAGGATGCGGACCGGAGCCATTGTATATACGGAAGAGATTATGCAGTTCAGAGGAAATCGCTGATGCTTTGAATGACCTGGTAAGCGGCAGATATGATGACAAAGTACGGGAAATATCGGAGAGAATCAGGGAAGAAAAAGGCGTTATTACGGCAGCTGATGAGATAGAGAAGTATGTTTCGGCGATAAAACTGCGTATATAGCAATCATGAGCATCATCGGAGGTTTTATGGACACAGAAAAAGCGATTAAGAAATATGGCAAGTATTATCGAACCGCTCTTGATGAGGATGGTTTTACAGATGTTGAAAAGAGGATGGAAGCCTTCGAGGCCAGACTCGGAGAGATGTATGCGTCGGAGAATTTTCAGAAGCACAACATTTATCCGACAACAGATGCTACATATATCTATGCGGTGATTGCGATGTGTCTGGAGATCAAATCTCTCGGTTATTCTGATAAAGACACGATAGAGATAGTCAATAGAGGCTTTGAAAAACGGAGAAACTTTTTTAAGAGAATAATCGCCGTTATAAATGTGTTGCCAAACAGCTTCGACATAGCTCGAAAATGGAATATAAATGATCATAGGAAACGTGTGAAGGACGGGAGCATTACCTATGATTATTTTAAGGTGTCCAAGGATAAAGTTGAGTATAGCATTTCAAAGTGCATGTATGTTGAGATGTTCGCTACATACGGAATCAGACCATTGTGTAAGATATTCTGCAAGACGGATGAGTTTGCATATGCCGGATTGCCTAAGCATGTAACTTTTATCAGGCACTCCGATCTGTCAGACGGGCCGGCCTGTTTTGATGAGGTGGTAAGAAAAGTATGAGGGCGGATAAGGGGGATATATATGAAATTTTATACTTACGGTAAAACGAATAAGCCTGTAATCCTTTTGATTCCGGGAACATGTTGTCATCACACGATTTTTAAAGAGGTGATCCCTCTTTTGAAAGAAAGGTGTTATGTGATAGTTGCTTCATTCAGCGGTTTTGACGAAACCGTCCCCGATATCTACAAAGACATGGATACTGAAACGGAAGCAATAGAAGAATATGTCACCAAACACTTTTCGGGACACATTGAAGGCTGCTACGGATGCTCTTTGGGTGGTTCGTTTGCAGTATATCTGGTTCAGAGAGGAAAAATATCAATAGACCATGTGATCATAGGTTCATCCGATATGGACGAAGCACACGGATTTTCGGCGGTATTTCAGTCCCGGCTTATTTCAGGTTTGATGTATAAATGGATGAAAAAGGGCGATATGCCCGGCTGGATCAAAAGGATCAATGAAAAGAAGATCAGAAATCATCCGGAAGAAGCTGAATATCGGACAAAGTTTATGAATATGTTTTTAATGCCTTGCCTGTCCGGAGGAACGGTTAAAAAAGAAAGTATCTACAACCAGTTCTACTCCGATCTTGTGACGGTGATTGATGAGGGCATTGACATGGAGGGCACTGTGATCCATATCTTTTATGCAACCAAAATGGGTGAGAGATATGAAAAAAGATACCTGAAGCATTTTGCACATCCCGATATCAGAAGGCATGATATGCAGCATGAGGAGTTATTTGCCTGCCATCCGGATGAGTGGACCCGTGAAGTATTTGACTGTATGTTTTCGGATAAAAAGCAATAAAACTGCTGAAAAAGGATATGGAAAGCATTAAGCGTGTGTAAGGCTTAAGCCAGGGAGGATTGGATCATGAGAACTTTGGTTTTCGGTGCGGGTGTTATAGGGGCGTATCTGGCACATGTATTGTGTGATGGCGGTAATGAAGTTTGCATACTTGCAAGAAAAGAGCGTGCCGAATCTCTAAATAAGAACGGACTTGTCATATACCATCATTTGCAGCATAAGACCACAAAAGACATAGTTGAAGCGGTGACTGACATTACGGGGCGCGAATTTGACGTAGCTTTTGTTGTTATGCCTTATCACAAACTCGAAAACGCTCTCCCGCAAATCTGTGAGATAAAGACAAAAGTGCTGATCCTTGTCGGAAACGATCTGTCACCTGCAGGGATCCATGATCATATAAAAAGAAATGCTCCGGGCATAAAACGGATAATGTTTGGATTCCAGGTTTCCGGAGGGAAAAAGGAAACTGATCGTTTTGTCTGTGAGCGTTTTGGCGGAAGCTGGATGGATATCGGCATGCTGCACGGGGAGACAGCTCCGAAATTGAAAAGGTATATCGAGAGGATGTTTAAAGGTACCGGATATAAGATAAACTGGCAGGATGATATGGAAGACTATCTGATCTGTCATCCGGCAGCAATACTTCCGATAGGGTATCTTTCTTATATCTGTGGCGGTGATCTGAGAACATCAACAAAAATACAACGGAAGATGATGTTTGACGCATCTTCTGAAGCATATGCATTTTTAAGAGCCAGGGGTATAACAATCTATCCGAAAGGTGATGACAGTTTTTATGGAAGAGGTCCGAAGGGCTGGCTGATGAGAATTCTGTATTTTATTATGGCCAAGTCTGCTATAGGAGATCTTATCGCATGTGAGCATTGCAGGAATGCTGTATCGGAAATGGAGCAGATAGATAAATACTATGAAAAGCTAATGGATGGGTATCCCAAGGAAAAACTAAGGGTATGGAACCGGCTTCGCTCATTGATGCCCACATGGGATGAATTACACAAAAGGTATGGAAACTGACATTGGCTTTAAATGAGTCTGGTGATACCTATCGTTCCTTTTGACTATGTTATGGATATGATCATAATACTGTAACGGAAGAGTCCAGGATCAGATAATGAATTGATATTATATCGAACCGGTGATATTATATATTAGTTAGATGCGACTAACTAACGCTATAAAAAATAATTTAGAAGGAAACAGTATGACTGACAAGGATTATAAAGCTCTTTCGCTGAAGGAATTCTCCAAAGCAGCGAAAGTATACGAAACCGATAAAGGCGGAGTATATAAGATGTGCAAAAAAGATTATCCGGATGTGCTCCGAGAACTGGAGAAGGAAGAGTTTAATGATCTTTTGGATTGCGGATGTGGTCCTGCTCCCATGCTCACTCTTTTGCATGATAAGTATCCCGATAAGCATTATACTGGTATTGATCTGACTCCGGAGATGATAGAAGTTGCAAAAGCTAAAAATATGGAAGATGTAAATCTTGTAGTAGGAGACTGCGAGAAACTACCTTTTGAAAATGATTCATTTGACGCAGTAATCTGTTGTCAGAGTTTTCATCATTATCCCAATGTTCAGGATTTCTTCGACAGTGTTTATCGTGTGCTTCGTCCCGGAGGAAGGCTGATACTTCGTGATATGACCATGAATACAGCTTTTGTCAGATGGTTTGCCAATAATATTGAACTTCCTATAATCAATCTTACAGGACACGGCGATGTTCATGTATATGGCAGAGACGAAGTGAAGGTACTGTGCGAGAAAGCGGGCCTGTCCATGGAACTATTTGAGAAAAGAGGCTTTTGCAGACTTCACTGCGTGGCTAGAAAACCGTAACAGGAGAAATGCTTATGCTTAAAAATTATATGAAAGAAGGGCAAAAGCTTCCGCTTTTCGGAGTCGGGCCTTATATCATATATGGTATAGCTGTCTTGAATCTGATAGGTATTATCCTGATCGGATACGTATTTAAGGTTGGAATCCTGGATATGCCATGGTTGCTGCTGTTTCGCATAACAGGCATAATGCTGATCCTGCTCGGAATCATCATTTGGTATATCGGTGCACTCAGATCCGGAATGGATGAAGCAATCACTGAAAATAAACTTCAGACAAAGGGCATCTACTCATATGTTAGAAACCCTATGTACAGCGGATGGTGGATATTGCTCAGCGGAATAATCCTCATGTGGCACAATTGGGTGATGCTGATCCTTCCTGTGATTGACTGGGTGATAATGACAATTGCACTTATGTACACTGAAGAAAAATGGCTCCTTGATCTTTACGGAGAAGAGTACGCTGATTATAAAAAACGTGTTAACCGTTTTATTCCATGGAAAAGAAGACGATAATTGATTACGTTGTGGAGGCTGCTTAATGAAGTACAGTGGTTTGCCATGTTTTATGTGGATACTGTTCAAAAAGTCATTTCGGGATTGTCTTGTTTCTGATTTTGGATATGATACAGCTTCGGCATGCATGGTAATGAAAAAAGCAAAATCTGAATACAGGAAAATCATAGAAAAAATTCCAGAATTCGAAAAGGAAGACCGGTTCAGCACAAATATCATAAACTGTGCACTGCTGGTTTCAATTCTTTTGAGCATGGACCGAAGACCGACGGTAGATGAACTTACAAGGTATTATAAAAATGCCATGTCAACGCCACTTACAAAGAAAGTCTGCAGAAAGGCAGGAAAGACCAAATTCACGGATGCGGATATCGAATCAATGAAAGCGACAGCGGCACTGCGAGCCGGGGACAGAAATCCTTATTCCTGGAATATGGATTATCTTCCTTATGAAGACGGAAGCGGTTATGAAGCGAGATTCTATACCTGCGGTATATGCGCCCTTATGAAGGAGTACGGTTTCTTTGATCTTGTTCCCGCTATGTGCCATCTTGACTATACAATGAGTGAAATGGGTGGGACGTCAGATTTTGTCAGGGAATATACCCTTGCAAGTGGAGGACCATACTGTGACTGCGGATATAAGAAAAAGAATACAGTCCGATAGTTCGGATTAAGGATTAATATCAAAGGAGTTTTCCAATGGCTGATAAGATTAAGAGTGCCTATCATTCATCAAAAAATATTTATGATGATGTCCTGACCCAGGGAAGTTTCCTTAGCAAACTGTATATCAGGTTTTTCTGGAGCGGTACAGATGATAATGAGATTGCCCGAAGAATACTATCTTATATTCCCGATGATTTTTCCGGTAATCTTCTTGATGTTCCTGTAGGAACAGCAGTTTTTACGGAAAAGAAATGGAGATTTCTCTCAAAAGCTAAGATCACATGCCTTGATTACAGTAAGGATATGTTGGACAAAGCAAAAGCCAGGCTTTCGGACTGCGAACATATTTTCTTTGTACAGGGTGATGTGGGGCAGTTACCGTTTGGCGATGAAGCCTGCGACATTGTCCTTAGCATGAATGGATTTCATGCGTTCCCCGACAAGAAAAAAGCTTTTAAGGAAACTCATCGTGTTTTGAAAAAGGGCGGAAGCTTTATTGCCTGCTTTTACATCAAAGGAAAGTCAAAACGTACCGATTGGCTTGTAAAGAATATCCTGTGCAAGAAAGGATGGTTTACACGACCTTTTCCTACAGAAGAACAACTCCGTAAGCTCCTTAACAGACTTTATACAGAGGTGGAGTGCCATACAGACGGATCGATAGTTTATTTTAAGTGTGTGAAGTAAACTGTGGTAGGTAATGAGTTGTGTGATTTTAAGATGGAACTCATGAAATGGGGAGAGCTATTGATACTTCATACATTTTGGTAAGAGTCATAGCGATTGTTTCACTTCAGGGGTGTTAATTATGGAAAGATATGATGTGACTCAGCCGATAGTCCTGAAAAAGGGTGTTTATCAGCTGAATGATGAGGCGAATTTCAATTATCAGCTTAACCGTGTAATTAACTGGGATGGTGGTGAACTTTCGGATGTGAAGAAGGTTGCCGGAAAGATTCATGACAGCGCGGACTGGAAAAGAGAATTGATCGGTCTTGGCGATGTTGCAATGAATGAGGGAAGAACAGGTAATGCCATCGCGTATTACCGTATGAGCGAGTTCTTTATGTATGACGGTGATCCGGATAAAAAGAAATATTATGAGAAAGCAACAAAACTTTTCTATGAATATTACGCTGACTTTTTTGAAGGAGAACATTCTATCATCAAAATGTATGAAGTACCTTTTGAAGATGTGAAGCTTCCGGTAATGCACACGGTTCCTGATGGCGAAAGCAAAGGAACTATTCTGATTCACGGTGGAAATGACAGTTATTTTGAAGAGTTTCTCCTTACCGTTCTGTATATGAGAGAAAAGGGATTTGAAGTCTATATGTTTGAAGGTCCCGGCCAGGGCGGTGTTATGAGAATGCAGGGAAAGCATTTTACCCACGAATGGGAAAAGCCTGTAAAAGCGATACTTGATTTCTTTGATCTTAAAGATGTGACTATTATAGGTATTTCACTTGGAGGATATCTTGCTCCCCGTGCAGCGGCATTTGATAAGAGAATAACCAAGGTCGTTGCCTGGTCTGTTTTTCCATGCTTTCAGGATATTCTTGTCAGTATGCAACCGGCAAATGTGCAAAAGGCATTTCATACATTGATGAAGCTTCATGCACGTCCTTTAATGAATCTTGTCTTTAATAAAAAAGCAAAGAAGTCTCCGATCATTGACTGGGGGATAAAGCATGGCTGCTATGCATATGAAGCAAAGGATGCATATTCGTATGCTAAGAAACTGAAACTCTACGACCTTGAACCTGTGGCAGATATGATCACCCAGGATATGCTTATTCTCGGAGCAAGCGGAGATCACTTTATCGATTATACCCTTATAGGAAAAGAGATAAGCATGCTTAAAAAGGTCCGCTCGCTGACGTTCAGACTTTTTACCGATAAAGAAGATGCACAGAACCACTGCAATGTTGGAAACGGCAAGCTGACCATAGATTTTATCTGTGATTGGATAGAGCAAACAGACCGTAAAAATAAAGAACAATAATGTAGTAATCTATGATAGCTATCATATTTTTTGAAAAAAGCAAATGCCCAGAGATAAGTCATTAAGTCATGAAAAAGTGAAGAAAGCGATCAGGGAAGAATTTCTTGAAAAGGGATTTGAGGCCGCATCCATAAGAAGTATCGGAGCCAGAGCCGGTATGACTTCTGCCGGGCTTTACAGGCACTTTGCGGATAAAGAGGATATGTTTGATGCGATGGTAGAGCCTCTGATAAAAGAGATTAAAGCCTGGACAAAAAGACATATCGGAAGAAAGCATCAGCTTATGGACAACAAGACGAAGGATGAAGAGGTTTTTGGTGAAACTTTCATTGATCTTGTCAAAGATGTTATCCTTCCTTCCAGGGATGAATTCAAACTTCTCATGACATGCTCGAGTGGAACAAAATATGAAAACTTTATTCATGACTTTGTTATAGATAATCAGAAGGCATTTCTCGATGCAATCAAATTCATGAAGAAGAAAGGATACCCTGCGGTAGATATCGGTGAGGAGGAACTGCATATGCTGCTTTCTGCATATACGACTGCCTGCTTTGAACCGATCATTCATGATTACGATGATAAAAAAATAGAAAAGTATCTTAACACAGTACAGGAGTTCTTCATGCCGGGATGGATGAGAATAATGGGAATCAATAATTAAGAGCCGAAAGGCTCTTTTTTATTTCGTTAGTTATCAATATAGGGTTAGTGATAGCTAACCTATGAAATATAAGGAGGAGTTCTAAATTGGGAAAGACAGAAAAATTTGATCACATGAAACTGATCGGCCGGTATGCGGGAGGGCATAAGAATCTTATAACTCTCGGAAGAATTCTGGCCGGTATCAGCGCCGTACTTACACTGATACCGTACTATGAACTGTGGAAAGTCATAAGATGTGCGGTAAACGGAGAAGAACTCCAAAATATTAAGGTGTATGCATGGACAGCTGTCGCACTGATAGTCGGGGCATTGTTTGTATACATCGCAGCACTTTTGTGCACACATATCGCAGCTTTTCGTGTACAGGCAAGTATGAGAAGCTCACTTATGAGAAGGATAATCACACTTCCTCTCGGAATATTTGATGAAGACGGTACCGGCAAGATCCGAAGGATCGTTAATGATTCGACTGCAGCAACTGAGACATATATAGCTCATACACTTGCAGACAAAGCGGTTGCAGCGGTTACACCCATAGGGCTTTTGGTTCTTGTATTTGCTTTTAACTGGAAGATTGGTCTTATTTGTATGATTCCGGCGGTCATTGGGTTTATGTGCATGATGTCGATGATGGGAAAAAACATGCAGGAAAAGATGAGAGAATATCAGAATGCACTTGAAACCATGAACAGTGAAGCAACCGAATATGTAAGGGGTGTTCCCGTCGTTAAAACCTTCGGACAGACGGTTCACTCTTTTAAGAGATTTAAATCATGCATTGATGGTTACGGAAAGTGGACAACGGATTATACTCTCACACTCAGACTTCCGATGATAGGTTTTATGACATGCATAAATGCTATCTTTGCATTCATTGTCATTGCTGCATATGTAGTTACCAAAAACGGAATAACCAATGCGGAGATACTTAATGTCATGTACTACATTATCATTACTCCGCTTGTCACCGTAGCTCTGACAAAGATCGCATATTCCGGAGAAGCAGAGATGAATCTCATCGATGCTTTAAAGCGCGTTGAAAAGATAATGGAACTGAATCCTCTGGAGGATGTTACATCGGGAAAGCAGCCCGCAGATCATGGCATCGAACTTAAGAATGTAACTTACAGATATAAAGATGCAACCCGTGATGCAGTGAGTGATGTTTCAATTTCAATCAAACCCGGAGAGCATGTTGCGCTTGTTGGACCTTCAGGTTCGGGAAAAACAACTCTTGCAGAACTTATGGTCAGATTTTTCGATGTTACATCGGGCGAGATACTGATAGGCGGAGTTAATGTGAAGGATATGCCTTCGTCAGAACTGATGAAGCAGGTATCATTTGTTTTTCAGGACAGCAGGCTGATCAAGAAATCCATATTTGAAAATGTCTGTATGTCCAAGCCGGATGCAACTGAAGCAGAGGTAATGGAAGCACTTAAGAAGGCACAGTGCATGGATATCATCGAAAAACTTCCCGATGGCATTCACACAGTAATAGGTGAAAAGGGAACTTATCTGTCGGGAGGAGAGCAACAGAGGATCACTATCGCAAGAGCGGTGCTCAAGGATGCCCCTATACTTATTTTAGACGAAGCAACCGCATTTGCTGATCCCGATAATGAGACAAAGGTACAGGCTGCGTTCGAAGAATTATCAAAAGGAAAGACACTTATCATGATCGCACACAGGTTGAGTACTGTTATGAATGCAGACAGGATATTTGTTATGGATGACGGAAAATGCACTGAATCCGGATCGCATGATGAACTGATGTCAGCAAATGGCTTGTATAGAGAAATGTTTGATGAATATACAAGATCGATCGAATGGAAGGTAGGTGCGTGAAGATGATAGAAAAATTACAACATAAATATGCACTTTCAAGACAGGGTGCGGCTGATATGATAAAAGCATGCTTTTGCGTGCTTATTGCAAATATGGTACTCATGCTTCCGGCAGGTATTTTGTATACGCTTATAAACGATATGTTAAACAAAGATCTCGGCAAGGATAGAATTTCTTTCTATGCCATCGCATCCGTGATCATTCTGATTCTTGTCGCTGTTACCAACTACATCCAATACAATGCTACATTCCTAACAACATACAGGGAAAGCGGAGTAAGAAGAACCGCGATAGCGGAAAAACTCAGAAAGCTTCCTCTTTCATATTTCGGAAAAAAGAATCTTGCAGATCTTACTACCAATATAATGGGTGACTGTGCGATGATTGAAACTGCATCCAGCCACTGGATACCGGAACTTATCGGTGCACTCGGATCGGTGACTATAGTCGGAATAAGCCTTTTTGCCTTCTTTGACTGGAGGATGGTACTTGCAAGCTTCTGGGTAATTCCTGTAGCTTTCGCCATTGTTACAACATGCTCGGGTGCTGAAAAAAGAGCTGTAAGAAAAAATCAGGCAGTCAAGATGGAATTGTCAGATGGAATCCAGGAATGCCTTGAATCCATCAGAGATCTCAGAGCTAACAATGCTGAGAACTCTTACATGGATGAACTTGACGGCAAGATCAAAAAGGTCGAGAAGATGGCTCTTTTTACCGAACTTAAGATGGCTGTATATGTAAATTCCGCAGCTATCATTCTTAAGATTGGAATGGGTACGACTGCTGTTGTGGGAGGAACTCTTTTTGCTAAAGGTGATATAGACATTCTTACATTCTTTATGTTCCTTATGATCGTATCAAGACTTTATGCTCCCATGGAAATCTCACTTCAGAATTTTGCTGCTATCATCGCAACCGGTATTCAGTGCGAAAGACTGGATGAGGTTTTGTCACACGAGATCCAGACGGGTTCAGAGCAGATGAGTAATACCGGATATGATATCACTTTCGATCACGTCGGATTCAAATATGCGGACGATACCGATGTTCTGAAGGATGTAAGCTTTACAGCAAAACAGGGAGAGGTTACAGCACTTATCGGACCTTCCGGCGGCGGTAAGACTACGATCTCAAGGCTTGCCGCAAGGTTCTGGGATGTTGACGAAGGGAAGATAACACTCGGAGGTGAAGATGTCTCCAAGATTGATCCCGAAACACTTCTTAAGAGTTACTCGATAGTATTCCAGGATGTAACTCTTTTCAATAATTCGGTAATGGAAAATATCAGGATAGGTAAAAGCGGGGCCACCGATGAAGAGGTAATGGAGGCAGCCAGGCTTGCAAACTGCGATGAATTTGTGAATATGCTTCCCGAAAAATATAATACCAATATAGGTGAGAACGGAAGTGAGCTTTCGGGCGGTGAACGTCAGAGAATATCCATCGCAAGGGCTTTCCTTAAGGATGCACCGGTCATTCTTCTCGATGAAGCAACCGCTTCTCTTGATGCAGAAAATGAAACAGCTATTCAGGAAGCGCTTTCAAGGCTTATCAAAAATAAGACAGTTCTTATCATCGCTCACAGAATGAGAACCATCGCGAATGCAGATAATATCGTGGTGCTTAAGGATGGCGTGGTTGCAGAGCAAGGCAGCCCTGAATTCCTATCCGGTTTTGACAGCCTGTACAGTCGTATGACAAAGCAGCAGCTTATTTCTCAGAACTGGAAGATGTAACCGCAAAAGCGATTTATGATCAGAGTCTGTATTACTTTTTTTTTAAGTCGGAATCGTATTGATTTTATATAAAACAGGTGGTATCATGTAATAGTTAGCGATAACTAACTATTACATGATACATAACGATCTAAAAGATCAGCTCCGCTGTAAAGCGGAGTATATAATTGATTCTAGGTTAGATTGAACTAACCAAAACGCGTATTAAAGGATATGAGGTATGGGGAAGAGCAGTTCGTCAGAAGATTATCTGAAATGCATACTGGTTCTTCAGAAGAAGAATGATTCGGTAAGGTCCATTGATATAGCCGAGGAAATGGGCGTGAGCAGACCCAGCGTCTGCAATGCCATGAAAAAACTTCGTAAGCAGAAATGGATCTATTTTGATGAGGAAGGATATATCTTCTTTACCGATGAAGGAAGAACCATTGCGGAGAATATTTTCGTAAAGCATTCGCTTCTTTCAAGGCTTCTAAGGCTTATGGGAGTCAGTAAGGATACCGCTGACAAAGAAGCGTGCCTTATGGAACATACCATCAGTGACGAGACTTATGAACGCATGGATGAATTTGTTAACGCACATGAAGGGAGATAGGAAATGGATTTAAAATTCGGAGATGTTCAGGAAACGGCACTTATCCCGCTTGCGATTAAAGCAAGCGAGACTTCAAGACCAAATGCCAGGATCAGGGATCTGAAAGCAAAAGAGATCATTGACACTTTGGGGGTTGATGTAAGTAAATTTGATCCTTTTATGTCCCACGAGGGTGTCGTCGCAAGGACCATTATGTTCCGTGAAGAATTAAAAAGGCTTATAAAGAAGTATCCGGATGCTCTTTGTATCAATCTGGGGTGCGGTTTTGATGATAAGTTTTCCCAGGTGGATAACGGAAAGATCACATGGTTTGATGTAGACATTCCGGATCAGATTGCCGTAAGACGCAAGGTCTATGAAGACAGGGACAGATGCACAATGCTTGACGGAAGTGCACTTGATGGAGAATGGACTAAGAATCTTCCTAAAAGCGATATGACCATTGTTGTCATGGAGGGTGTGCTTGAATACTTTTCAAGGGAGCAGGTAAAAACTTGTCTGAATATGCTCTGTGACAGTTTCCCTCATGGGTATCTGCTTGCTGAGTTGCATTCTCCTTTTCTTGAGAAGCACGGAAATCATCATGATGCCGTAAAGAACACAAATGCGACTTTCGGCTGGGGAACAAAATCCGGCAGGGAATACCTTGAACTTGATTCACGTCTTAGGTTTGTCTCGGAAAGAAGTTATAATGAGGAAATGAAGAAATACTCGATCCGCGGAAAACTGTTTGCAATCGTGGGAAAGAATATCAATAACAGACTTGCCGTATTCAGCTGGTAAGTCCGCCGGTTTTGGTTTTTTAAAATAATACTTGATAAAAAGGTTCGCAGTTATTGTTTTGGAATTGCGAACTTTTTTTATGCCCAAATGACCGATTTACAGCAAACACGGGTTAACATATAATTATTGAAGACAGTTTAATAATAAGAGAAGCGGAGATGGCTGATGGACGCTGTGAAAACTAACAAAGACCGAAAGGAAAAGTCATGAAAAGAGATATGATCAAAAAAAGTATTTTGTTAACAGCGGTTTTATCGCTGGGCGTGCTTTTGCTGGGCGGGTGTGCCGGGACGGGCAGCAGTAAAGCACCTGAGGTCATTAATAAGGTTACATGTACATATAATTTCGGAGACATTGACGGATCCGAAATGATCGTGGTCACTTCGGATCTTACCGTGACAACATATACGGTTTATTCGGACAGCAGCGTGAATCTTTTTGCCGGAGAGATCCCCGGGGAGAATGAGTGCGAAATGAAGGAGTCGGCTATCACTGAAGAAGACTGGAACAGGATCACAGATGCTATCAATGATAACGGTTTTATGAAACTTCCCGAAGAACTTCCGAAAGTGGAAGCTTATGACGGATCAACCTGTTATATAACGGTAGAGGCGGAAAGCGGAACTCACAGATCCGGCGGATACTGTGCGGGAAACGGCTCGGGAAAAGAACACAGCCGCTTCTATGAAGTGAAGAAAGTATTGTACGAACTCAGATGATAAAAAGCGGATCAGCAGTAAGGAATGTTGAAATCTTCCATGACTGAATCGTATGCTGCGACATTAAGTCACTGTGAACAGCATTTACCTAATGGAGAAAGGACGCTATCATGAAGACATTAAATATCGTAAACGGACCTCAGAATGTATCGGCTATCATACAGGGATGCATGAGAATGCCTGAACTTACGAAGGAAGCAGCAGCTAAGGTCATAAGGACCGCTTATGACTGCGGGATCAATTTTTATGATCATGCTACATGCTACGGAAAGGATGGTGCGGCAGAGACCCGCTTTGCCGAGGCATTCCCTCTCACGGGTATAAAGAGAGAGGATATATATATCCAGAGTAAGTGCGGGCTTTGTTTTGACCGTAACGAGTTTGACTGGACAAAGGAAAACATTCTCTCCAGCGTAGATGACAGTCTTCGAAGATTAAATATTGAGTATCTGGACACTTTGCTTTTGCACAGGCCGGATGTTCTCTTTGATCCTGAGGAAGTGGCTGATGCATTTAACGAATTGGAAAAAAACGGGAAGGTCAGATATTTTGGCGTCAGCAATCTGGTGCCTATGCAGATCGAACTTCTTAAAAAATATGTTAAGCAGCCCCTTATCATTAATCAGGTTCAGCTTTCTCTTGAACAGTCCCAGCTCATAGACCAGGCTCTTTATATGAACAATAAGACAACGGATTTTTCCGTTAACCGTGACGGCAACGCTCTTGATTATTGCAGGCTGAGTGACATCACAATTCAGGCGTGGTCACCTTTGCAGTTTGGAATGTTCGGAGGAACGTTTATCGACAATCCCGATTTTCCCGAACTCAATAAGGTACTTGAAAAGCTGGCTGAGCGTGAGAACGTATCCAAGGCGGCAATTGCAATAGCATGGATCTTAAGGCATCCCGCTAAGATGCAGGCCATCATCGGAACAATGAATCCCGCCCATGTCGAGGATATCTGCGCTGCATCAGATGTCACTTTGTCCCACCACGACTGGTATGAACTGTATCTTGCAGCGGGAAAGTTCTTGCCGTAAACAGTCTTAAGTTTTGTGATTTCAAAGTAAGCATTGAGGTGAATATGGAAACTCAGATCAGTGTGGTCGTTGATAATAAGGCGGACGGAGATCTTCATGGTGAATGGGGGCTCTCCGTTCTGGTCCGTCATGCCGGTAAAAATATACTGCTGGATGCAGGGTCTACAGATCTGTTTCTCGGTAATATGAAAAAACTGGGAATAGACGTAAAAGACATAGACTATGCGGTATTAAGCCACGCTCATTATGATCATGCTAACGGTTTCCCTGCCTTTTTTAAAAACAATGAGAAGGCAAAACTGTATATCCGGGAAAGCACCGGGTGCGACTGCTACGCCAAAAAGAAAATATTCAGAAAATATATAGGAATCCCCCGCAGAATGCTTGCAAAGTATCCGGAGAGAATAGAAAAAGTGTCGGGAGATTTCAAATTAACGGATGGGGTGTGGCTTTTGCCTCACAAGACAAAAGGACTGGACAGCATAGGAAAAAGAGAGCTTATGTTCAGAAAGACTAAGGCAGGCTGGATACCGGATGATTTTTCCCATGAACAGAGCCTTGTGCTGGATACGGACAAGGGACTGGTAATACTGAACTCCTGTTCCCACGGAGGTGCCGCCAATATAATAAATGAGGTGAAGGCTACATTCCCCGATAAGAAAGTATACGGTCTCATCGGCGGACTGCATCTTTTTAACAAGTCGGAAGCGGAGATACGAGAGGCTGCGGGAAAAATACGTGACACCGGGATAGAATATGTCTGCACCGGGCACTGTACCAAGGACAGGGCATTCGGAATTCTTAAGGAAGAACTTGGCGACGTGGTTCATCAGATGCATGTGGGATATAGGATACAGATCTGAAGCCTGCAGGCTTTGCCCGGTTTTGGAAAAAATATGGAGAAAAAAATGTACCAAAATATCATGTTCGATCTGGATGGGACGGTAACTGATTCAGGCAGGGCAATAATGTCTTCAGTCAGGTATGCCCTTTCCGAAATGGGGATAACGGATCAGCCGGAGGAAAAACTCAGGACATTTATAGGCCCCTCACTTTATGATTCCTTTGAAAGGGAATATGGCCTGAAAGGTGAAGACTGTGACAGGGCAGTGAGCCTTTACAGGGACATATATGAAAAGGAACGAATGTATGACGTGGACATATATGAAGGAATACCGGAACTGCTGCGTGAATTAAAATCCTCGGGAAAAACTGTTTTTCTGATCACAAGCAAGCCCCTGGTATTCTCGGAAAAGATCCTTGAAAGGATCGGTCTTGCAAAGTATTTTGATCATCTGACAGCACCGGATCTTTCAGACCACAGTTCCGATAAAAAAAGACTGATCGAAAAAGCTGTGAGCAGGTACGGTCTTTCAAAGAGTGAATGCATAATGGTAGGTGATACCAAATACGATATTCTGGGGGCTGCGGACGCGGGTGTCGACAGTATTGCTGTGACATACGGATACGGCACATTAGGAGAAATGAAAGAAGCCGGAGCTACCTTCACCGCAGATTCGGCAAAAGATATTGCAGATTTGCTGGGCGTCAGGATATGTTAAAATAGTGATATTCAAGTGACGGTTTTCCGGGAGGTATTATATGGACAGAAAAGTAATGAAAAAGGTCGGCATGACAATAAGCTTGTTCATGGGTGTTGCCATGAGCTTCTTCCTTTCACTTACGGGAACTCTGACTTCGGGACATTTTACAATTCCTTCATGGCTTATAAGTTTTGCTGTAAGCACTGTTATTTCCATTGTGATAGGACTCTTGATCCCCATGAAGATAGTAAATGAAAAA
>ONTX01000131.1 GCA_900320825.1 uncultured Lachnospiraceae bacterium
TAAAATCCCGTAGTCTTTTTGAATACGCATTCTTCAAAGCCTGAAAGGTCCGCAAAAAACGGAAATACAAGCCAGAACACAAGGCCGCAAAAGGCTATTATAAGCCCCAGCAGAAAAATCTTACGGTCGTAGGAAAGACCAAAAAGCCACTCTCTTAAAGAGAATGGCTTTTTTTCATTTGAATTTTTAATATCATTATTCATTAAAACGTATAATTATTCTGATCAGAAATCCTCAAGTTCTTCGATATAATCGAATATCTCATCCATGGATCTGGGAGCTGCATAGCTTCCTGCAAGTGAGATGGCAAGGATGATAAGCGAAAGGACCAATCCTATGATGGAACAAACAAGTCCGCCTGTACCCACGCCATGCTTCTGCTTTTTGTTTCCTACAATGGCAAGAATGATACCCGCAATGGCAAAAAGAACACTTATAATACCAAAGCAGCAGCAAACAATGGAAAGAATACCGAGGATCAGTGAAATGATCTGGCAGGCATTAGCCGAAGGCTTCTGTTCAGGCATCTGACCGTATGGATTATACATATCTGCCTGAGGATTGTATTCGCCGCCGTTCCTCTGTGAAGTAGTATGAACGGGAACACCCTGACCCTGAGGGCTGTTATATGTTCCCTGATACTGGCTCTGATATCCGCCCTGAGGCTGTCCCTGGTATCCACCCTGAGGCTGTCCCTGGTATCCGCCCTGAGGCTGTCCCTGGTATCCGCCCTGAGGCTGTCCCTGAGGCTGAGAATAGGGATTGGTTGAATAAAAAGGCTGGGCTTCGTTATTATTACCGTTATTTGCGTTGTTTCCGTTATTAAAATCCATTTTTTATCTCCTTATAATCTTAAGACAGACTGCTTATCAGGAAAGCATCATTCTGTCATTATCAAATTCGGTTCCGCTTACTTCTTCGAATTTTGCAAGAAGGTCCTTAACGTGAAGACTCTTCTTCTCTTCACCCCTCACATCATAAATGATCTTACCTTCATTCATCATGATAAGTCTGTTACCGTGATTAATGGCATCCTTCATGTTATGGGTTACCATCATTGCTGTAAGGTGATATTCGTTTATTATCTGGTCAGATATCTCAAGTACCTTGGCTGCAGTCTTGGGATCAAGTGCTGCGGTATGCTCATCAAGAAGAAGAAGCTCAGGCTTTTTAAGAGAAGCCATAAGAAGAGTCACCGCCTGACGCTGTCCTCCGGACAAAAGACCAACCTTTGTGGTCATTCTGTCTTCAAGTCCGAGATCAAGTGTTGAAAGCTTTTCTTTAAAAAGCTCTCTCTCTTCGTGGGTGATTCCTCTTCTGAGAGTTCTCTTTCCGCCTCTTCTGTAGGCAAGAGCCATATTCTCTTCAATATCCATGGTAACTGCAGTACCCATCATAGGATCCTGGAATACTCTTCCCAGATACAGAGCCCTCTTATGTTCGGGAAGGGAAGTGATATCGTTCTCATTAACGATGATCTGTCCTGAATCCACAGGCCACACACCTGCAATGGCATTGAGCATGGTTGATTTACCCGCTCCGTTACCTCCGATGATGGTTACAAAATCACCGGGATCAAGTTCTATGGAAACTCCGTCAAGAGCAATCTTCTCGTTGACGGTGCCTTTATTGAACACCTTATGTACATCTTTTAAAACAAGTGCTTTACTCACCGCTCTTTGCTCCTTTCGAAGAAGATTTTTTCTCCCTGAGATAAGGAATTGCAAGGAAAAATGCAACAACAACGGCTGTCAGAAGCTTCATGTCTTCCGAAGGGAACTTAAGCCAGAGAACAAGCTGATATACCATGTAATAGATAACTGAGCCAAATACGACAGCTCCCATGGTCCATGCAAATGCAGCTTTCCTCTTTGAAACAAACTTTCCGAAGATAACTTCACCGATAATAACAGCGGCAAGGCCGATAACGATGGCGCCTCTTCCCATATTGATATCAGCAGCTCCTCCGAACTGTGCATAAAGGGCACCGGAAAGACCTACAAGTCCGTTGGAAATTCCGAGAGTAAGTACCTTTATGTATCCGGTATTGATACCCTGAGCCCTGGCCATCTGTGCGTTACATCCCGTAGCTCTTATTGCACTTCCGGTCTCAGTTCCAAAGAACCAGTACAAAGCACATATGAGCATAAACAGGAAAATAAGCATTCCTGCAAAGAATATAAGGGATGTGGTGGCAGAGCCTGTGACATATCTTAACGAAACAACAAGGGGATAATTATCAACCGAAACAGGCCTGTTTGACTGTCCCATTACATGAAGATTTATGGAATACAGGGAAATCTGTGTAAGTATACTGGAAAGAATGCCGGGAATACCCAGAAGTGTTGTAAGAAGTCCTGTTACTATTCCCGCAAGAAGTCCCGCAAAAAAAGCAAAAAGTGTAGCAAATACGGGATGAACTCCGCCTCTTATGAGCATTACGCAGGTGGCAGCTCCGAATGCTATGGATCCGTCAACCGTAAGATCCGCAAAATCAAGAAGTCTGAAAGTAATATAAACACCAAGCGCCATAACTCCCCAGACCATGCCCTGTGCTATGGATCCCGGGAAGGATTTAAAAAGCGTTATGGGATCAAGAGATGAAAAATACTGTAACATAACATACTCCGATATCAAATAAAATAGCTGTGCATAAACATGCACAGCTATCATAATAACACAAAAATATAATTTTGGTCTACTTTTTAGATATAAATTAAAGAAATCACTCGATCACAACATATCCGTCAGGGATATTGATACCAAGCTGTGAAACGATGTCCGCATTATACTTCTTGGTAACATTGGGAGCATATTCAACATTCATTGTGGAGATATCAGCACCCTCAACAAGAATCTTGTATGCCATCTCACCTGTTGCTCTTCCAAGGTCATAATAATCAATGGAAAGGGAAGCAACACCGCATCCTGAGCAGATTCCCTCTTCACCTGCGATAACAGGGATTCCTGCGGGAACAACGATATTTCTTACGGTCTCGGTGGAGTTTGCAAGGGTGTTGTCGGTGGGGATATAAAGAACATCGCACTCGGTAACAGCGGTTGCAAATACTGACTGGATCTCGTTGGAATCGGCAATCGCATACTCCTTGTAAGCAATTCCGTCAGCATCAAGTTCTTTTTCCATAAGCATGATCTGGTACTTTGAGTTTGCTTCAGCAGAGCAGTACATAAGTCCAACCTGCTTAACGGAAGGGAAAAGCTCGACGATCATGTTCTCCTGCTCATCAATGGGAGCAAGATCACAGGTTCCTGAAATATTTCTTCCCGATGCACCTGACCAGTCAGATACTTCAAGAGCGGTACCGTAATCTGTTACTGAAGTTCCGAGAACAGGAATAGTTGTGGTGGCAGCCGCTGCAGCCTGAAGGGGTGAAGTTGCATTGGCAAGGATAAGGTCGACATTTGCCGAAACAAATCCGTTGCAGATAGTTGCTGCTGTGGGCTGCTCACCCTGTGCATTCTGAACATCGAATGATACCTTGTCGCCGAGTTTCTCGGTAAGGACATCCTTAAAACCGTTTGTTGCAGCATCAAGAGCGGGATGCTCGATGAGCTGACATACTCCGATCTTATAAGTCTTTTCTCCGGAATCTGCCTGTCCGCCGCATCCTGCGATTGACAGTCCCAGCACTGCGCAAAGCAGTACGCTTACGATCTTCTTTTTCATAAATTTTCCTCCTTAAAACCGTTGCGAAGCAACATTCGTTTATGTCAGCGAAAGCTATGCTTTCGCCAAGCCTCCAAAAATACTGATTACACTTTTTTGCTTTATCGGTTTAACGGACTAAAGCAAAACCTTAATGATAATAACCTATATCGCCGCATGCGTCAAGCATAAACTGACGATAAACACAGTTTAAGAACGTATAAATGTGATAATAATGCAAAAGAATACAAGAACATTCAGACCCTGGGACAGATATCACCGTTTTTCTTAAAAATATGTTCCTCGGGAATAACGCCTCTGACACAGCTGGTGGGATATACGGATACTCCCCTTCCCAGAATGGTTCCGGGATTAAGAACGCTGTTACATCCTACTTCCACATTATCTCCCAGCATGGCACCGAATTTCTTAAGACCGGTCTCGTATTTTTCCTCGCCTTTTACAACAACGAGTTTTTTGTCGGATTTGACGTTGGAAGTAATGGATCCCGCACCCATATGGGATCTGAAACCAAGAATTGAATCCCCGACGTAATTATAGTGGGGAACCTGAACATTGTTGAAAAGGATAACATTTTTAAGTTCGGTGGAATTTCCAACGACACAGTTTTTACCGACTATGGCTGATCCTCTTACAAAGGCACAGTGACGGACTTCAGCATCCTCATCGATTATAAGAGGACCGTTAAGGCAGGCGGTGGGTGCTACTTTTGCAGACTTTGCAACCCAGATGTCCTCTCCCCTTTTTTCAAATCTGTCTGAAGGAAGCTTATTTCCAAGTTCTTTAATGAAATCCGATATACCCTTAAGGGCTTCCCAGGGATAGGTGAACTGTTTAAGATATTCAGATGCAATTGTTTCGTTAAGGTCGTAGAGATCAGTGATCTTTATTTTATCGCTCATAATCTTTTCTCCAATGATCATTTACTTTTTTTATAATAAGTGCTCACCTGAGCATAAACGGCATCAAGTCCGTCCGCATTATTTTTTCTTTTTACCTCGTTAGTCTTGTCTGTGACAAATTTCGACAGTTTCTCACGGTAATCATCATAAGTGATGGATCCGTCCGAAACGCCGGACAATCCTTTCTCCCAGCTTGCGGTCAGCTGTGCGTTTAACAGAGAAGGTATGGATCCGTTGACAATATAATATATCATCTCACCCAGCATTGTAGGGGTGATGATCTGTGTTTTTTTATTGAGATTAAGGTATCCGATATTCTGAAGTTTGGTAAGGATCTCGGCTCTTGTGGCACTGGTTCCTATACCGCTTCCTTTTATCTGGGCCCTGAGTTCCTCGTCCTCGATAAACTGACCGGCATTTTCCATGGTAAGGATCATGGATCCGGAAGTATATCTTTTGGGCGGAGTTGTCTCACCTTCTTTTATATCATAAGACTCTATGGGAAGCTTATCGCCCTTTTTTAGTTTTTCAAGACCGAGCCTTAAGGCATCGGAAGCTTCTATCTCATCTTCTTCATCCCCGGATTTTTTTTCATCCGTATCTGCATCAGGTTTTTCTTCATCGGGCTTTTTGTCCGTATCCTTTGAAGGTTCATTTTTTTTGTTCTGAAATGAACAGTTAAATACTTTCAGATAACCTTCATCTTCAAGAACTTTGCAGGACACGGAAAAAGTTTCTCTTCCCGCAAGAACCGTAAGCGCAGTCTTTTTATAGACAGCTGCGGGATAAAAGATGGATAAAAATCTCCTGCAGATAAGTTCATATACATCTGCAGACAGTTTACTGAGAGAATTCAGATTACCAAGTCCCTGGCCGGTAGGTATTATGGCATAGTGATCGGTAATCGCTTTATCATTACAGTACTTTGTTTTTTCGATGGTCTTCCATGCACTGCCTGCAAGCACTTCGGAGGCCTCACTGCTAAGAAGACTATAGGATTTTAATCCGTTTATGTTTTTATTTATCTCTTTACAGACAGCTGTAGAAAGCACTCTTGCATCTGTTCTGGGATAAGTGGTGAGCTTTTTTTCGTAAAGTTCCTGAGCGATATTTAAAGTATCGGAGGGTGATATCTTAAAAAGTTTTGAACAGACATTCTGAAGTTCTGCTAGATTGAATAAAAGAGGCGGATTTTTCTTTTCACTCTTTCTGGAAATTTCAGTTACTTCCGCTTCGGTGATACCTTCGCTCTTAAGGCCTTCAATGAGCTTCTCGGCGGTTTCCCTGTTTTTGAAGCCGTTGTCTTTATACAGATAGGGTGAGCCGGCAAATTCGGAATTGTCATTTACTTTCCAGACAAGTCCGCAGGAAGCATCACCCACACCTGCATTCATGATAACTTTATAAAAAGGAGTCTTTACAAAATCCCTTATCTCCTGTTCACGTCTTACGACTATGCCAAGGACGCATGTCATGACTCTGCCGACGGTAACAGTAAGCCTGTCCATTCCCAAAAGACCCGCACATTTTTTTGAATATTTCAAAGTGAGGGCTCTGGTAAAATTAATGCCCATGAGGTAATCTTCCTGGGCGCGTAGATATGCGGCATTGGAAAGATTATCGTAATCCTTCCAGTCCTTAGCCTCACGAATACCTCTTAATATCTCATCTTCAGTCTGGGAATCGATCCAGACTCTTTTCCTTTGCTTTGAAGGATCGACTTCAGCCATTGCATCTACAAGTCTGTAGATATATTCTCCCTCACGTCCCGAGTCTGTACAGATATATATAACAGAAACGTCGCTTCTGTTTAAAAGTCCTTTAACGATCTCAAACTGTTTTTTTACATTATCGATCACCTGGTATTTATAAACATCGGGAATAAAGGGGATAGTATCATATCTCCAGGATTTCAGAGCAGGATCATAGCTTTCGGGATAGCTCATGGAAACCAGGTGTCCGACACACCACGTGATCACGGATGTATCACCTTCATAGAAACCGTCACCTTTACGCATGTTCTCTTTCAGAGCTGCGGAAAACTGACCTGCAACACTTGGCTTTTCTGTTATATAGAGATTCTTGGACAAACCGGATAACCTTTACAAGTCACTGAGAAGATCATCTACCTTGTCGGGAGAAAGAGGCTTGCCGAGATAAAAGCCCTGGATGACATCGCATCCGGCACTTGCAAGATAATTAAACTGTCTCTCGTTCTCAACACCCTCTGCAACCGTCTCAAAGCCCATAGCATGTGACATGCTGAGGATGGACTCGGTAATGATCCTGGTGGATGCATCATCAAGAAGCGTATCGATAAAACTCTTATCAACTTTAAGAGTATCAATAGGGAACTTTTTCAGATAGGAAAGTGAAGAATAACCCGTTCCGAAATCGTCAAGAGAAATACTGACACCGAAATTTCTTATACGTGTCAGTTTCTCGGTAACCACGTCAAAGTCATCGATAAGTATGCTTTCGGTGATCTCAAGTTCTATTCCGGAAGGATCGATATCATACTGCTCGATGAGTTCCATAACACTTTCCACAAAATCATCTCTCTTATACTGAAGAGCGGAGATGTTAATGGACATCTTAAAATTCTTTCCGTAAAAACTGCTCCACTTTTTATACTGCCTGAGAGATTCTTCAACAACAAAATGTCCTATGGAAACAATAAGACCGTTCTTTTCGGCAATGGGAATAAAGACGGAAGGAGGGATCATTTTACCCGTATCATCCTTCCATCTGATAAGTGCCTCAAATCCTCTGAGCTGTCTGTTGCATGAGTAATACTGAGGCTGGAAATGCATTACAAAATTATTCTCAAAAACCGCAGCCTTGAGTTTGTTTTCTATATCAACATTTCTCAGGAAATCATCAAGGATGGGGGCTTTGAAATACTGGAGATTGTTCTTGCCGTTCTTTTTACATTTATAAACGACAATATCCGCACAGTTTATAAGATCGAGAGCCGATGAACCGGAATCGGGATACTCAGCAACACCGACGGATGCGGTTGTTCGGATCTCTACACCGGTACTCATGACAAAAGGCTCGTCAAACCTTTCTCTGAGGCCCTTGTAGAAATTCTCAACGCTGTAAGCACCGCTGGGATCATAAATGGCAACACAGAAAATATCATTATTGATATGACAGCAGATAAGCTTATCCTTTACCATCAGTCCTTTAAGGTAAGAACCGATCTGCTGCAAAAGTTCATCACCTATGATGATACCTCTGACGTCGTTGATCTTCTTGAAATCATCGATATCGATCATAAGAAGAGAAACTTTGCATCCGTCCTTCTCGGCATTTTGAAGCATGCCGGTAAGAAGGGATACAAAATAGTTTCTGTTATAGATACCTGTAGTGGTATCATAATATGCCATATAGAGAAGCTCTGAATTCTGGGCTTTCTCTCTGGTGATATTTACAATAGTGATGATCTTGTCGCATTCGCAGCCGGCAAGTTCACTGTCTTCTATCCTTGTGACTATCCTGAACCATGAATGATCATCAAGAGAGCGGCATTCACATGAAGAAAATCTCTTTTCCTTCTCTTCACAAAACAGAGTATCCAGTACCATGTTACGGTCTTCTGCATTGAGTTTTTCGGTAAACTCATAAAAATCGGATGTGGAATGAAGCCTTAATCCGAACATTTTTTCAAATGATCCGAATGTAAGAACTTCATCACTTCCAAGATTCTGGTATATATAACCATAATCCGAAGACTCACATATGATCCTGTAAATACGCTCACTTTTTAAAAGTTTTGCGTTCTGAGCTTTGAGAAGGTCAAACTGATAAACCTTTTCTTCCATGATGTACCCCGCCTTGTAAGCGTTATTTTGCCTCAATGAATCCTTTTGCCTTGAGAAGTTCTGCGCAAAGAACGGCACCGCCTGCGGCACCTCTTACGGTATTGTGCGCAAGTCCTACAAACTTCCAGTCAAAAAGCGTATCCTCTCTGAGTCTTCCGATGCTGATGCCCATTCCCCTCTCATAATCGACATCAAGCTTTATCTGGGGTCTGTTATCATCCTCAAGATACTGAATGAACTGCTTAGGAGCGCTTGGAAGATTAAGCTTCTGAGGCTCTCCTGAAAAAGTAACAAGTTTTTCGATAAGTGCCTGCTTGTCTGCTTTCTTTGCAAGATTAACAAAGACGGAAGCGGTATGTCCGTCGGGAACAGGAACTCTTATACATTGGGAGGTGATAAGAGGTGCGGTAGCGGGAACAATAACACCATTCTCGATCTTACCCCAGAGCTTTAAAGGCTCTTTTTCACTCTTTTCTTCCTCACCGCCGATGTAGGGAATGATATTTTCAATCATCTCGGGCCAGTCCTTGAAGGTCTTGCCTGCACCTGATATTGCCTGATAGGTGGATACAACAACCTGGGTAGGCTCGAAATCCTTCCATGCGGTAAGTACGGGAGCGTAGGACTGGATTGAACAGTTAGGCTTTACCGCAACAAATCCTCTCTTGGTTCCGAGTCTCTTTTTCTGGAACTCAATAACATCAGCGTGAGACGCATTTATCTCGGGAACGATCATTGGAACGTCGGGAGTCCATCTGTGAGCACTGTTGTTTGAAACAACGGGAGTCTCAGCAAGTGCATACTTTTCCTCGATAGCCCTGATCTCATCCTTGGTCATATCTACAGCGCTGAAAACGAAGTCGATATCTTTAACGACTTCTTCAACGTTTGATACATCCTTTACTATTATCTTTTTAACGGCTTCAGGCATGGGCTTAGCCATCTTCCACCTGTCACCGACTGCTTCCTCGTAAGTCTTTCCGGCACTTCTGGGTGAAGCTGCAATTACAGTCACCTCAAACCAGGGATGATCTTCAAGAAGAGAAATGAATCTCTGTCCTACCATACCCGTTCCACCGAGTATACCTACTTTTAACCTTTCACTCATAACATTACCCTCTCTTTTAATGCCGTCTTCGGCAATTATTTAAATATGATCAATTTATTTTTCAAGAAATGATTCAATAGGATCGTTAAGAACCCCGTAATCGGAAATAAACTTTTCGGAACTTTCAATCTCAAGCTTCATGGCATCCGGTCCCGGTGCGCCTTTTGTAAGTCTTTTATCAACACAGGTCTTAAGACTTACGGTCTCATAAAAATCTTCCCCGATAACGGGGCATATAGTCTTAAGATCATCAAGGCTCATCTCATCAATGGAAATCTTCTTTTCAATACAGAAAAGAACCATTTTGCCAACATATGAATGTGCATCCCTGAAAGGTACACCCTTTACAACCAGATAATCAGCTGCATCTGTGGCATTTGTAAATCCGCCCAGAGCGCTTCTTTCCATGATATCTTTATTGAATGTCATGCTCTTAAGCATTCCGTTATAAAGATCAATACAGGAAAGTGCGGTATCCATTGCATCAAAGGCGCCTTCCTTGTCTTCCTGCATATCCTTGTTGTAGGCAAGAGGAAGTCCCTTCATTACTGTAAGAAGACCCATAAGGCTTCCGTAAACCCTTCCTGTCTTGCCCCTTACAAGTTCGGCAATGTCGGGATTTTTCTTCTGGGGCATGATGCTGGAACCGGTGGAATACGTGTCATCAATCTCTACAAATCTGTACTCGTTTGTATTCCATGTGATGATCTCTTCACAGGATCTGGAAAGATGCATCATTATAATGGAAAGGGCATCAAGAAACTCGATAAGGTAATCACGGTCAGATACAGAATCCATGGAGTTTGCTGTAGGTCTGTCAAAACCGAGGGTCTGTGCAACATAATCCCTGTCCAAAGGATAAGTTGTACCTGCAAGTGCTCCGCTTCCCAGAGGACATTCATTCATCCTCTCATAAATACTGCGAAGTCTTAACCTGTCCCTCCTTATCATCTCAAAATATGCACCCATATGATGGGCCAGAGTAACGGGCTGAGCCTTCTGGAGATGTGTAAATCCGGGCATAAAAGTATCGATATTGGATTTCATCACATCAAGAATAGTCTTTAAAAGCTCATTCAGAAGTCCGTCACATGTACAAACAGCGCCCCTTGTATAAAGCCTCATATCAAGAGCAACCTGGTCGTTACGGCTTCTTCCGGTATGAAGTCTTTTTCCTGCATCTCCTATCCTTTCTGTAAGGACGGATTCACAAAAAGAATGAACATCTTCATATTCATGGGATATCTCAAGTTTTCCGGACAAAACATCACTGTAGATACCCTTTAATCCCTCTTCAATGGATGCAGCATCGGAATCGGATATAATGCCCTGTTTTCCAAGCATCCTTGCATGAGCAATGCTTCCGCATACATCCTGAAAAAGCATCCTTTTATCAAACCCGATGGATGCGTTAAAATCATATACTTTTTGATCGGTGGGTTTTGTAAACCTGCCACCCCATAATTGTGCCATACAACACCTTCGAAATTTGTATATATTTAATATATTTTCTTACAACAATTATTCTTTGTCAACAAAAAAAGGACTTTAAAAAGTCCTTTTCAAAGCCGGAAAGGGGACTTGAACCCCTGACCTACGCATTACGAATGCGTCGCTCTACCAACTGAGCCATTCCGGCATGCGCTTATGATACAAAAGACTGCATCAAAGCGACTGTTTGATTATAATAAGCAAAGAAGCAAAAATCAAGTTATTTCTTGCTCTTCTTAATGGGCGTGTAGTTCCTGATCCTCTGCTCGATAACCTTTTCAAGTTCAGCCTCTGTATAGGGGATAAACTTCATCATGATCATGCTCTGAGGTCTTATCTTAACGGAAATAGACTGTGTACGTCCGTCAATCCTCTTATCGGATGCCTTTCTGACTGTCTTGGAAACCGAAGAAGTTCCGCCGTAAGCTTTGTCATCCGTCGTAAAAATCTCTTTATACTTGCCTTCATAAGGAACACCGGTGCTGAAATTCTGCTCTATTCCAGAGAAATTGAAGACAAATACCAGCATATCCTCAGGATCGTCTGTCTTTCTGACAAAAGAGATGCATGCCTGATCGCAGTTCATGTTGCTGAGCCACTCGAAGCACTCATTATCGGATTCAGCCTTAAAAAGCGCCGGTTCCTTTTTATACAGCTCGTTGAGATCCGAAAGCATCTTTGAGACGGAAGGATCAGGGTCAAATCCTATAAGTTTTTTTCCGGGATGGGAATAAAGATAACCAATGGACAGACGGATCTGGGCTTTCTTCGCCTCATCATCCCCCGGCAGCAGATCGTAGAGTTCACCGATCTCGAAAGTCTTCTCTCTTCCCGAAAAAGGAAGCAGATAATCATCAACAAAAGCATAAGTCATTGAATCTGCAAGAAGATGGAGCTTGGGACCTCTGAAAAGCGGATCCATGCAGATAAAATTTCTGAAGTCATCATAAAAAACTTCGTTCCACTTATAATCAAATCCGAATCCTTCTTCACCAAGAGGATCAGTGATACCCTGATGAAGGGATGAATCCTCGGCTATCAAAAGGATACCGGGATAGAGTTTTTTGATCTCACCGTTGAATTTCTTTATGAATGCTATTGCATCAAGATTTTCGTTACCGCCGTAGATATTGGGTACCCACTCTGATTTGCTGTAATCAAGATAGAGCATTCTGGCAATACCGCACATTCTGATACCATCTGCGCCGAACTTCTTTACGAGAGATATTCCCGCAGACATAAGGAAATTGACGACACTGTTACTTGAATAGTTGAACAGGCAGGCATCAATATCCGCTGCATAACCCTGTCTGGGATCGATATGCTCATAGAGTCCTGTTCCGTCAAATCGTGACAAAGCACCTGATTCGGGAGCAAAGCATGAAGGAATATAATCAAAGATAACCCTGATACCTGCTGCATGAAGTGATGACACAAGGCTTATAAGTTCATCCGAGCTTCCAAGTCTGGGATCCGTTGCAAAATAAGACATGACCTTGTCAGATCTTCTTCCGGAAGATGAAAGTACATTTCCGAGACAGACATGGGAATATCCGCCTTTGCCGCAAATATCAATAAGAGAATCCTTCATGTTCTCAAAAGCGGACTTCTTTCCGTCAATAAAGCGGTAAGGATCTGCCTGGAAGACACTTAAAGCACTGTCACGTGTTTCCGCTTTCTTGGGGATAAGTGTGCCGGGCTTGTCGGCAATTTCTCCGCATACCACGCAGACAAGCTTTTCATTATCATCGATCTTAGCCGCATAAGGATCCGATGTTCTGTGTATCTCATAGTTTTTGAACTTTAATTCAAACTGGTATCTCTCTCCTTCAGCCACGCCGGGAACAAAGAGCTCATATATACCGGACTCTCCCCTTTTATTCATCTGGTGAGTTCTGCCGTCCCAGGAATTGAAATCACCGATGACGCTTACCCTCATTGCAGAGGGAGCATATACCGCAAAAAGAGTTCCGTCTTCAGAATCAAGAGTCATCACATGTGCACCGAGAAAATCGGATGCATCAGGGCAGTTTCCCTCAAGATATCTTTTGATCTGATCTTCACTGATAATATCTTTATGTCTGTAACAGTCACCGCATCTTAAGACTTTCTTCTTAAGGGTCTTGCCGTCTTCAAGTCTTTCCTCGTATGTGACCACATAAGAATATGCACCGGGATCCTTGGTTGGAAGAAGCTGTGCATAAAAACCGTCGTCGTCAGCAACCTCCATTTTAGTCTCTGAAGGCTTTCCCTTTTCATCCCTCTCCTTCCATCTGATCACAACGGAATCGGAATCGGGAAAAAATGCCTGAACAAGTGTTGTCTGTCCTTTTAAATGAGGACCGAGAATATCCGAAGGGTGTGAACACTCGGAATAAATGACTTCTTCAATAGACGCCCAGTCCATAAGTTTATATAATCTCTTGTTCATAGAAAGATCTCCTTAAAGATTTATTCGTCAATACTGTGAAGGAAAAGACCGCTTCTGAGCTTGGGTTCAAACCACGTGGATTTGGGAGGCATTAAAAGACCTCTGTCCGCAACATCGAAAAGCTCTTCAATTGAAGTCGGATGCATGGAAAAAGCAACAACGCAGTCTTCGGAACATCTTTTTTCCAGTTCCTTAAGACCTCTGATACCGCCTACAAAATCAATCCTTTTATCGGTCCTGGGATCTCCGATTCCAAGCACAGGTCCAAGCAGACTGTCCTGAAGAACGGATACATCAAGTCCCTTGACGGGATCATCGGATTTAATATCTGAATGAGCTCTGAGCTTGTACCACTTTCCGGAAATATACATACCGAAAAGACCCTTTGTCTCGGGAGAATAAAGTTTCTTCGCATCACATACTTCAAACTTATCTATGACTTTATTGAAAAACTCAACTTCCGAAAGTCCGTTCAGATCCTTAACAACTCTGTTATAATCAAGGATCTTAAGTTCATCTCCCGGGAATATGACACTCAGGAAATAGTTAAATGACTCTTTTCCGGTATATCCGGGATTCTCTTCCCTTCTCTTAAGTCCAACCTTAACCGCACTGGCACATCTGTGATGTCCGTCAGCTATATAAAGGGAATCCATCTCGGAAAAAGCTTTTCTGATGCTCTCTATATGATCGGGGGTGCTGACGGAAAAGACTCTGTGCCTGATGCCGTCATCGGATGTAAAATCGCAGTCGGGTTCACCTTTTTTTACAAGCGCGATCACATTTGAAAGCTTAATATTATTTCTGTATGCAAGGAAAATGGGACCTGTCTGGAATCCGGTCTTATCAACATGGTTGATACGGTCCTGCTCCTTATCGGCACGGGTATTCTCATGCTTCTTGATGACACCGTTTACATAGTCGTCAATGGAAGCACAGGCAACTATGCCCGTCTGGCTTCTGCCATCCATGGTAAGTTCATAGAGATAATAAAGAGGAGCGCCCTCATCCCGGACAAACCTTCCGTCTGCAATACGTTCCTTAATCATGTCGGATGCCTTGGCGTAAACTCTTTCATCATAGGTATCCACATCATCGGGAAACTGGGTCTCAGCCCTGTCTATTGCAAGAAAAGACTCGGGATTAGCCTTAACGACTTCGAGGCTCTCAGCTCTGTTATATACATCATAGGGAAGTGCAGCGATAACGTTTTCCATCCCCTTTTTGGGTCTGTAAGCGTTAAAAGGAATTACATCAGCCATAACAATCTCCGATCGGATCTTTAAGATCAATATTTTATAAAACTTTAATTATTTTAACACAAATAAATCGTTTATAACAATTTTTCTTATGCTATAATGATAAATAGTTAACAAGCAAATATCAGTATTAATCAAGGATGAGAAATGACTGAAGAACAAAGAGTATTTTTAAAAAGAATCAATGACTATGCCGAGAAAGTAATGCCCGACATAGATCCTCAGAAGACCCCTGTATCCTATCAGCTCGATATGCTGACTCCGATCATGAAAGAGATCGGTGAAGAGCAGGACAAATCCTTAAGTGATATATTCATCGAATATATGGATCTTGCCAGTGAAGCGGCAACCGAAATGGAAAACAAGCTTCAGGAAAGCCTTAAGGATATTGAAGACAAGAAAAAATGACCGTCGGATGAAAGTGTTACAGGTTTTAAAAACAAAAGAAGGGACAGACGTTGGGTCTGTCCCTTTTATTTTGCTTATTATCAGCCTTTGACAACTCTTACTCTGATAACACCCTCAGCAGCCGAAAGCTTCTCAACGAGGTTTTCGGTGGGAGCATCATCAAGATCAAGCATGGTTACGGCATAATCACCTTTTGACTTATTCATCATATCGGAGATATTGATCTTCTCAGCACCGATAACTGCAGTGAACTGGGTGATCATATTGGCCTGGTTCTTATGGAATACTTCTACTCTTCCCTTTTTATCGCAAACCCCCATATCAAGTGCGGGGAAGTTAACGGAGTTTCTGATATTTCCGTTATTCAGATAATCCATTATCTCTGAAACTGCCATCTTTGCACAATTGTCCTCAGACTCTTCGGTACTTGCTCCAAGGTGGGGAGTAAGTATTACACCGGGCTGGCCAGCAGTGGTGGGATTGGGGAAATCTGAAACATATCTTGAAACCTTACCGTTCTTAAGAGCCTCAAGCATATCAGTCTCAGAAACAAGAAGGTCTCTCGCATAGTTAATGACTACAACTCCGTCTTTCATCATGGAGATTGCTTCCCTGTTGATGCTTCCCTTGGTGGAATCAAGAAGAGGAACATGGATGGTGATATAATCACACTCCCTGTAGATATCCTCAACCTTCTCAACATGTTTTACGCTTCTTGAAAGATTCCATGCCGCGTTTACCGAAAGATAAGGATCGTATCCGTAAACTTCCATTCCAAGGTGAAGAGCTGCATTTGCAACCTTAACACCGATGGCACCGAGTCCGATAACACCAAGCTTCTTACCTGCTATCTCGGTTCCTGCGAAATTCTTCTTCTGTTTCTCGGCTGTTTTTGCGATATCAGCATCGGAAGCATTCTCTTTGATCCACTCAATTCCGCCTACAACGTCACGTGCGGCAAGGAGCATTCCTGCAATTACAAGTTCCTTAACACCGTTTGCGTTGGCACCGGGTGTATTGAATACTACAATACCCTTCTCAGCACACTTATCAAGAGGGATGTTATTAACACCGGCACCCGCTCTTGCTACTGCAAGAAGTGAATCGGGAAGTTCCATCTCATGCATGGAAGCGCTTCTTACAAGGATTCCTTCAGCTTCATCAGCCTTGTCGGTGATCTGGAAATCAGAAGTCAGATCAGCAAGACCTACCTGTGAAATGGGATTGAGACAGTTGATCTTAAACATTAAAAGTACTCCTTTCAGTTAAAAGGTATTATCAGGCGTTCTCAGCCTCAAATTTCTTCATAAACTCTACAAGCTTCTCAACGCCTTCCTTAGGCATAGCGTTGTAGATGGAAGCTCTCATACCGCCAACGGTCCTGTGTCCCTTAAGGTTAACAAAGCCTGCCTCGGTTGCTTCCTTTACGAACTTGGCATCAAGTTCCTCATTTCCGGTAACAAAAGGAACGTTCATAAGAGATCTGTCTTCCTTAACGACAGTTCCCTTGAAAAGCTTGGAAGAATCAAGGAAATCGTAAAGGATCTTAGCCTTTTCTTCATTTCTTCTCTTCATCTCATCAAGTCCGCCCATCTTAAGTAGCCACTTGAATACCTTGCCGCAGATATAGATGGTGTAGCAGGGAGGTGTATTGTAAAGGGAATCATTGTCAGCCTGGGTCTTCCACTTAAGCATGGTGGGAGTTCCGGGGAGACACTCGTCAGTAATGAGATCCTCTCTTATTATTGCGATAACACATCCTGCAGGACCCACATTCTTCTGAACACCGCCGTAGATAACACCATACTTGGTTACATCAACAGGCTCGGAAAGGAAACAGGATGAAACATCGGAAACAAGGATCTTACCCTTGGTATTGGGAAGAGTCTTATACTTTGTTCCATAGATGGTATTATTCTCACAGATATAGACATAATCCATATCATCAGTGATGGGAAGATCGGAGCAGTCGGGGATATAGCTGAAGGTCTTGTCGGCACTTGATGCAAGTTCAACAGCCTCACCGTAGATCTTAGCCTCCTGGAAAGCCTTCTTAGCCCACTGACCGGTGATGATATAGCCGGCCTTCTTATTCTTCATCATATTCATGGGAACTTCCGCAAAAAACTGTGAAGCACCGCCCTGAAGGAATAATACCTTGTAATTATCAGGGATATTCATAAGCTTACGAAGATCTGCTTCAGCTTCCTTGATAATGGTATCGTAAACCTTGGAACGATGGCTCATCTCCATAACGGACTGGCCTGATCCCTTGTAATCAAGCATCTCCTCTGCAGCTTCCTTAAGTACTTCTTCGGGCAAAACAGCAGGTCCCGCAGAAAAATTGTAAACTCTGGACATTTTAATACCTCCTGATAATATAAATAGCTTTTTATAAAATAAACTTAAATAAAGTTTAAGTCAACACGAATATCAATAATCATAAATAATGACCGGAGTACCTATCTCAATATTATTGAAAAGAGTCTCGGCCGATTTTTTATCCATATTGATACAACCATGGGACCCGTCATAGGTATAGATTTCTCCGCCCCATTCATCTCTCCAATCGGAATCATGGAATCCGTATCCTCTGAAATAGGGTATCCAGTAAGATACAAAATCTATATAATCCCGTCCGTAGAGGTATTGGTCAACATCTTTACCGTAAACGGCAAAAGTTCCCCTGGGTGTTGCCCATCCCTTAGGGATATCACCGGAAACAATGTCGGTTTCAAGGAGAAGTTCTCCGTTTTTGTAATAATACAAGTACTGATCGATCAGATCCACCTCAACATAGGTATCACCGATATCATCAAGTCCCCTTACAAAGCCTTCGTGCTCATATTCAGGGATGTGGATATCAGCAATCCCGTCCCAGGTTTCTTCGGATTTAAGGGCATTCTTCAAAAAGGCAAGCTCAGCTTTTTCGTTGATCTGAGTTCCGTAATCACTGTAAAAGCAAGGTACGGTAACGGTTTTTCCGTTTGATGCTTCAAATGTTCTGTCAAGACCGTAGGTATTGTAATCGTGGCACAGATCCTCGACCCATTCGGTCACCTTATCATCATCAATGATAAAATCGCCATTATTGTCAAAAACAGGCCTGCCGTTCTCACTCTTAATAAGAAAACTCATTAATGAAATATCAAAGGGAATCTTCTCAGCACCCATATCATATACAAGATCGGTGTTGAGGTAATCAGACATCTTCTTGTAAAATGCCTGTTCGGAAATCTCATCGGAAGAATAGGGATGATCCATATAATATGAATCATCAACGTAAAGTCTCAGTCTTCCCTCGGAGAGGCTTTCTTTCAGGTCAGTTAAAACCTTATCCGTATCAAGTCTGTGAAGATGAGTATCCTTTTCTATATAACCTTCGGAAGGATCAAATACTATCCTGTACTCAACAGGAGTATTCTTTTCATCCTTTATCCTGTCAAGAGAACTTACTTTTTCCTCAAGTGCAGCTTCGTCATAAGTAATGACAGGAGTAAGATGCAGAACATTTTTTCCGAAAAGGGCTGCAGGCCATGTAAAAGTATTCTGGCTGTTCATAGCCATATAAACACTTGCCTGGAGATCGTATGTATAGCCAATTTCGGAAGAAGAAATGAAAGAGTCCTCATACTCTCCGTCATTCCATGAAACAGTGATATCGGGAATGATGATCTTATCGCGAAGATCTGCCGCAATGGAGTCGGCATTTCTGCCGGTGCAATAGACATCGCCTATCCAGGTATTAGGAAGAAAACGCTTCCTGAAATACAATGCGGTCAAAAGATACACAAGTGAGGTCAATGAAAAAATGACCACAAGGATCGAAACAAGTATTTTTACATTTAGTTTTCTCTTTTCGTCCCCTTGCATCAGGATCAGTCTTCCTTCATGTCTTTTTCGTCAAACACTTCGCTGATGGGAGCTCCGGCGGGAACCATGGGGAATACCTTATCATCCTCTTCTATTATGCAGTCAAGAAGAACAGGACACTTGGCATCGATCGCTTCTCTGATGGCAGGCTCAACCTCTTCCTTTTTCGTGATCCTGATGGCTTTGCATCCGAGAGCTTCAGCCACTTTACAGAAATCAACCTTGTCATTAAGCACTGTCTGGGAATATCTCTTACCATAGAAAAGAGTCTGCCACTGTCTTACCATTCCCAGTACATGGTTGTTGATGACAACTTCGATAATGGGAATATTATATCTTGAAGCTGTAGCAAGCTCATTCATGTTCATTCTGAAACATCCGTCACCTGCAATGTTAAAGCAGACATCATCCGGTCTTCCCACCTGTGCACCTATGCACGCACCGAGACCGTATCCCATCGTACCAAGGCCGCCGGAAGAAAGGAATGTTCTGGGCATGGAATATTTAAAGTACTGTGCAGCCCACATCTGATGCTGTCCCACATCTGTAGTGATAAGTGCCTTACCTTCAGTTATCCTGTCGATCTCTGAAATGATATAAGGGCAGGTGAGTTTATTTTCATCATAACTTAAAGGATATTTCTCCTTAAGTTCATCGATCCTCTTCATCCATGATTCGTGGTTCTGCTTTGTGATAAGAGGATTAAGCTTGGAAAGTGTAAGCTTAAGATCACCCACAAGGGATGCGTCAACGCGGATATTTTTATTTATCTCGGCTGCATCAACATCAATATGAACTATCTTGGCACCTTCAGCAAACTTCTTGGGATTACCGGTAACTCTGTCGGAAAATCTTGCACCAAGAGCAACAAGAAGATCACATTCGGTAACACCAAGGTTTGAAGCTTTGGTTCCGTGCATACCGATCATTCCGGTATATCTGGGATCACGTCCGTCGAAAGCTCCCTTGCCCATAAGAGTATCGCATACAGGTGCATCAAGAAGATTGGCAAGTTCCTTTACTTCATCGGAAGCATCTGAAATGATGGCACCACCGCCCACATAGATAAAGGGTTTCTTAGCCTTGCAGAGCATCTCCGCAACCAAAGTAAGATCCTTATCATCAAACTTAACTTCTCTTTCAGGCTCTGCGGGATTAACGGGTTCGTAATCGCATACCGCTGCAGTGACATCCTTTGTGATATCAACCAAAACAGGTCCGGGACGACCTGACTTTGCAATCTTAAAAGCCTTCCTGATGGTGGGAGCAAGGTCGTTAATGTTCTTTACGATAAAGCCATGCTTGGTAATGGGCATGGTAACACCGGCAATATCGATCTCCTGGAAAGTATCCTTTCCCAGAAGAGGAAGATTTACGTTAGCAGTTATGGCTACAAGAGGAACGGAATCCATGTAAGCCGTTGCAATACCTGTTACCAGATTGGTTGCACCGGGGCCGGATGTTGCCATACAGACACCAACCTTGCCGGTAGCTCTTGCATAACCGTCAGCAGCATGTGCAGCACCCTGTTCATGGCTTGTAAGCACGTGTCTGATCTCATCCTGATGTTTATAAAGAGCATCGTAAATATTGAGAATGGTACCTCCGGGATAACCGAATACGGTATCAACTCCCTGCTCTTTAAGACATGCAATTACTATTTCGGAACCGTTCATTTCCATAACAAAAATCTCCTAAAACATTTATAGAAAAACAATTTCGCTTCAAGAATTCCGGATCAAATCGAATATCTTTATTATCACGCGCGGGGAATCTCAAGGACTGCGCCTCTGTTACCGCTTGTAACAAGTTTCTCATAACGTGAAAGATATCCTGTGGTAACTTTAGGCTCTCTGGGAGTCCATGCTTTCCTGCGCTCTTCCATCTCTTCATCAGAGATCTTAACATCAAGTTTTCTGCCCGGAATATCAATAGAGATGATATCGCCTTCTTTAACAAGAGCAATGGGACCGCCTACTGCCGCTTCGGGTGAAACATGTCCGATGGATGCACCTCTTGATGCTCCCGAGAATCTTCCGTCAGTTATAAGAGCAACTGATGAACCCAGTCCCATTCCTGCAATAGCGGATGTGGGATTGAGCATCTCTCGCATACCGGGGCCTCCCTTAGGTCCCTCGTAACGGATGACTACCACATCACCTTCAACGA
>ONTX01000326.1 GCA_900320825.1 uncultured Lachnospiraceae bacterium
CGCTATAATCTGCGAAAGTTCTTTGTGAACTTCCGAATTGATTCTAACGTTTTTGATACTGCCTTTTCTCATTATCTGGGTACCTCTACCATTTCGTAAGCTTCAACGATATCAAGTTCCTGGATACCGTTAAATCCTTCAAATACAAGACCGCATTCGAACCCTTCCTTGACTTCCTTGACATCATCCTTAAATCTCTTGAGGCTTGAAAGCTCACCTTCGTAAACCTGCTCATCTCCTCTGGTGATACGGACTTTACATCCTCTCTGCATGATACCGTCAAGCACATAAGAACCTGCAATGTTACCGATGGCTGATGCCTTGAAGATCTGTCTGATCTCGGCATGTCCGATGATCTTCTCTTCGAATACGGGATCGAGAAGACCCTTCATTGCACGCTCGATATCCTCGATAGCTTTATAAATAACGTCATAACATCTTACATCGACATTCTCGGCCTCAGCTTTATCCTGTGCCTGGGAATCGGGTTTAACATTAAATCCGATGATGATCGCGTTGGATGCTCCCGCAAGGTTTACGTCGGATTCATTGATGGCACCTACACCGCCATGGATAACCTTGACGATAACTTCCTCATTGGAAAGCTTGAGCAGTGATTCCTTGAGTGCCTCAACCGAGCCCTGAACATCTGCTTTGATGATAAGATCCAGTTCCTTGAGATTTTCTTCCTTTATCTTGGAGAAGAGATCCTCAAGACTCATACGTCCCTGAGTCTCTGCAAGCTTCTGCTTCTTGTTCTCTGCGGTATATGTATCGGCATAGGACTTAGCCTCCTTGTCGGACTCATGAGCAAGGAATACTTCACCTGCCTCGGGAACGGAAGAAAGACCAAGTATCTCAACAGGAGTGGAAGGAAGTGCGGACTTAACATTCTCACCCTTGTCATTGATCATGGCACGGACCTTACCGTGTGCCGCACCTGCGGAAACGAAATCTCCGATGTGAAGAGTACCCTTCTGAACAAGGATGGTCGCAACGGGACCTCTTCCCTTATCAAGCTGTGCCTCGATGACAACGCCTCTTGCCTGTCTGTCGGGATTGGCTTTGAGTTCAAGCACATCAGCGGTAAGAAGTATCATATCAAGAAGGTTATCAAGTCCCTCTCCTGTTTTTGCGGAAACGGGAGCAAATACCGTAGAACCTCCCCAGTCCTCGGAAATAAGTTCATATTCCGAAAGTTCCTGCTTAACTCTGTCGATATTTGCAGAAGGCTTATCGATCTTGTTGACTGCGACGATTATCTCGACGCCTGCTGCCTTGGCATGGTTGATAGCCTCTACGGTCTGAGGCATTACACCGTCATCAGCGGCAACAACAAGGATAGCGATATCGGTGGAGTTGGCACCTCTCATACGCATGGCAGTAAATGCCTCGTGTCCGGGAGTGTCAAGGAAAGTGATGGACTTACCCTTTACATCAACCGTATATGCACCGATGGCCTGGGTGATGCCTCCGGCCTCACGCTGTGTTACATGTGTCTCTCTTATGGCATCGAGAAGTGAAGTCTTACCGTGATCGACATGTCCCATTACGCAGACAACGGGAGGTCTCTCCTTAAGCTTTGCTTCATCCTCTTCGCCCTCTTTTAAGAGTTCTTCGATAACATTGACCTTAACCTCATGCTCACAGAGGATCTCGTACTCCATTGCAATGTTTTCGGCATCCTCAAATGAGATCTCCTGGTTAACCGTAACAACCTTACCGGAAAGGAAAAGCTTCTTGATGATATCCGAAGGCTTCATCTTCATCTTTGCGGCAAGGTCACCGATGGTTATGGAATCGGGAAGAGTGATGACCTTGATGGTCTCCTCAACAACTTCCTCCACCTTCTTTTCAGGCTTGATGAACCTGCCCGCTTTCTTTGAGCGGGTCATCTCATCCTCGTTATAATTTATATCCTTATGCTTTGCGTTTCTTTCTTCGTTTCTGCGCCTTGCGTCCCTGCCCCCTTTATTGCTCGTAGGGCCGTCTGAGGTAAAGATCTTGCCCGGGCCGCCATTTCTGCTGCCGCCGAATCCGGCTCCCGGCCTTCCATTTGGTCTCTGACCTCCAGGACCACCAGGAAAACTCCTGCCAGTATTTCCGCCAAAAGAACCGCCTTTTTGAGTGCCCGTCTGGTTTTGGTAATTGTTCGGACGCACGCCCTGGCCTGATCTGTTATACCCGCCCTGGGGTGCTTTATCGGTTTGCTGCGAGCTTTGTCCATTTACGTTTCCTCCACGGAATCCACCCTTTGAACGCTGACCGGGTCTGTCATTCATGCTGATCTGTCTCTGAGCCCTTGATGTATCTGAAGAAGCAGTATCCGTGCTTCCCGCAGCAGGTGCACTCTTAACATTTTCAGCGGGTGCGGCGGTCTGTTCCTGAACCTGAGCAGGCTTTACTTCAGGTTCGGGCTTGGGCTTTCTTGCTCCCTGAACATTCTGAGGATCCTGAACCATGTTAACGGAAGGAGTATCGGAAGGTGCGGTAAGAGGCTTGATGATCCTTCTGGCCTCAGGTCTTCCGGATGAAGGAGTCTGTCCGGGTCTTCCGTTCTGCGCAGGTCCTCTTCCCGCATCGCCTCTCTGAGGGGCTCTTCCGGGCTGCTGGCCGGTCTGGCCGGTATAGGCTCTTCCCTGCTGTCCCTGCTTTCCGTTTGCATTGTTGACAATTATGATGGGTGGTTTTTTAACACCTGCCTGAGGTCTTGCACCCTGAGGTTTATCAGCGGGCTTTTCTGCTTTTTTCTCTGCAGGCTTTTCAGCTGAAGGCTTCTCTTCGGAAGGCTTCTCGACTTTCTTTTCGGCAGGGGCTGCAGGCTTTTTTCCGGCATCTTTATTTTCGGAGGCAGCCTTCTTACCCTCGTCTTTGGCAGGCGAGGTACCCTTTCCTATTTTCGCCTTGATCTTATCGGCGTCCTCTTCGGAAACCGAATTGGATGCAGTCTGTGCCTCGATACCGAGATCCGCAGCTACTTTGAGCACCTCACTGCTCTCAATTCCAAGATCTTTTGCGATTGCATAAATTCGAACTTTTGCCATTAATTAAAAATCCTCCTCAAATAAATCCGGTGCCGCTTTCATAATTGCGCGGCACAAACCTTCATCCTTTACTGCAAGTGCACTTCTTAAATCTTTTCCGACAGCCTTTCCGAGTGTTTCTCTGTCGGCATATTCTGCGAAGGGCACTTCATAATACTTACATTTGTCTCTGTACATTTTCCTGGAACCTTCGGATGCATCGGAAGCTATGATTACACACATTGCACTTCCGTCACGGATGCTTTCGAGAACCTGGGTCTCTCCGCCCGCTATATGTCCGCCCTTCTGGGCAATTCCAAGATATGATAAAACCTTATCTATCGTAGGGTCCTCCCTGATAAAACTACTTCAATGCGCTTTTTATGTGATCGGATATTTCCTCAATGCTCTCCTTCGGAACCGGCATTTTGAGAGTTCTCTCAAGGCCGTGTCTTTTTATCGCATTTTCAAGACATTTTTCGGAAAGACATATATATGCGCCTCTTCCGTTCATGCGTCCGGTATCATCGGGATGGATCTCACCGGAGGGTGTCTTTACGATCCTGAGCATCGAACCTTTATCACGGACTTCTCCGCATCCGATACATGTTCTTGGCACTTCCGATCTCATTATTCTTCGGATCCTTCGGCAGAAGCTTCATCTGATGCGGTATCTTCGGAAACGTATCCCTCTTCGGGAACTTCCTCATAATACTCCTCAGTGCCTTCCTCATAGCTGCCTTCGTAATTCTCGTCGTAGCCTTCCTCGTACTCATCCTCTGAATACTGGTAATCTTCATAACGGAATCCTACGGCATCCTTAGCCTGTGACTCGGACTTGATATCGATCTTATATCCGGTAAGACGTGCCGCAAGTCTTGCGTTCTGTCCTTCCTTACCGATAGCAAGTGAAAGCTGGTCATCGGGAACTACAACCTTAGCGGTCTTCTCATAGGGATCAGCAAATACGGCAAGAACTGATGCGGGAGAAAGAGCATTCTGAACAAGGTTTCCGGGGTTCTCGTCCCAGCATACGATGTCGATCTTCTCATCGTTTAATTCGTTAACGACAGCACCGACTCTGTCACCGTTCATACCCACACAGGCACCTACGGGATCAACGTCGGGATTGTTGCTCCATACCGCTATCTTGGATCTGCTTCCGGGCTCACGGGCAATGCTTCTGATCTCAACGGTTCCGTCAGCGATCTCAGCAACTTCATTTTCAAAAAGACATCTTACAAGTTCCGGATGTGTACGGCTTACACTGATACGGGGTCCCTTGGGAGTTGATTTAACATCAAGGACATAAACCTTAAGTCTGTCTCCGTTTCTGTATCTCTCACCGGGGATCATCTCTGACTCGGCAAGAAGTCCGTCGGCCTTTCCGAGGTTAAGAGTTACATTGCCGCCGCTGTAGTGACCTACCACACCGGTAACAACATTTTTCTTGCTTCCGGAGAACTGATC
>ONTX01000470.1 GCA_900320825.1 uncultured Lachnospiraceae bacterium
GAAGAAGCTTCCTGCTTCTCTTCCTCGTCTCTTTTCCCGTATATGGATTCGATCCACTCTTTTGCGCTGTCAAAGCGATCTGTATATTTTCCGTCCTTCGGGTCGATTTTCTCGACCCGCAGCTCTGTTCCGTTTGGAAATCCCGCGCTTTCTGTAAATTCCACTGTGACGATCACATCGTCAGTTTCATATGTAAATTCACCGTCTTTCAGAATGCCGCCATTCTCATCTCCTTCAGACTCGGCATCCGGATCCGTTTCCTCCAGGTCAGTATCAGAGGTCCCCTCATTTACGTCAGAAGTGTTTGCATCCTGATCTGCGTCCCCCTCATCTTGAACAGGATCAGATCCATTGTTCGTTTGATCGGCTGGCTTGTCCGTCTCATTGAATTGATCCTGGTTGCTGGAGTCTGTTTCAGAATCATCCTCGCCATTACCCGGCACTTCTTCTGCAGAATCATCTTCGCCCTCATCATTCACTTCTTCCTCTGCGGGGGTTGATGTATCATCGTCCGGATCCGCCAAAGTTTCAGCCGCTTCAGATGTATCACCAGCTTCGCCGGGATCGGCTTCCGCTGCGTTTACAAAAGTAATCGGGGTACCATTATAAACAGCCCCCGGAAGCCCGGCCGCGATCACACCGGCAATCATAAGACTCAGTAATTTCTTTAAATAAAATGGTCTTTTCTTCTCGTATTTCTGATTTTTTTTCATGGTTTGCTCCTGGGCGATTTATAATACAGTGTTTTTCAACGCCTTCCTTTCAGGTATGACCCTTTAACACCGTTCTCTTCTTAATTAAAATCAGCGGAGCTAAAAGACGATTTTAAAGCGCACTATACCCTTATGGTTTTGTTTGTTTATTATTTTTACAATGCATATATATGTTTGAAATAATAAATAAAAGTCAATAATTTTTAACCAACATATCAGCCTGTTCTGCCTGCTGTTTCCAGAGGATTTTTAAAAATTTTTATGCCAGACAGTGTTTGTTGTACGTTATATTGGATTTCCATGCTTAGCGGGTTCGCTGCGAGAAGTGACAGTTCCTCTCTGCATCTATATTTACACAAAAAAACGACCCCAGCTTTCTTTGCTGCGGCCGTCATTTCGTTCCCTGACATGAAGGGGCATTATTTAGGAGCTGTAGTGAAATAATCTGTACATTTTACTTGCCTGAATTCGCAGATTCTGAGCAAACTGTACAGTTAATTCTGCTACAGTTCCTTATCCTTATCGCTTTCAGACCCCTGGTCTTCCTGCAGAAGTGTCGCCAGTATATATTCTCCCCAGGAGTATTCCGACATAAATTCTCCTTCAAACAAATTTCCGGGGTTTGCCTTTTTATCTTTCCATAAATAGTAATCGCAATCAAATAATTCCGTATTTACCGTCTGTCCCCTGACCGTAGAAACAAGAATTTTTTCAATCCCCGCTTTACGGAGTGAATTTTTTAATCTTCGAAGCGCATTGTAATACACACTCATACATGCATTACTGTATGGGCGTCCTTCCCATATTGTGCTGTATATTTCCTCGTTGCTGATTTCCTTTCCCCTTCGTGTAACAACCAGGGCCAGTATTTCTTTCGCTTTACCGGTAAGCTTGACCGGGATCCCCCCTTTTCGAACCACAAAACGCCCGAATGTCTGGATATAGATGTCTTTTTTCTGCCTCGCAGACAAAAGCCGCAGCTTCTCCATGACATTTTCCAAAGTTTCTCTTGTATAAGGTTTCAGAATATAATAATCACTGTTGACCTCATTCGCATCACTAATATAATCCTCATACGCTGTAATAAATACAATAAGGATATCCTCCCGGCTTTCCCGCAATCTTCTCGCCAGCTCAATCCCGTTAAGTCCCGGCATTTCAATATCCAGGAAAGCAGCTTCAACCGGGTTTTCCTCAACGTATTCCAGTGCCTCTTCAGAATTATCGAATTCCCCTACAATTTCAAAATCATCAAAATCTGCCGTCAGGCGGGCAAATTTATGTGTCATCAAATACTCATCGTCAACAACAATCGCTCTCATATCCAAGCCTTTCCTGATTCAGAACAAATCACATACTAATCCCCGCTGTGTTAAAAACCTCCGGGCAAAATCTTCCCCGGAGGCAGGCTGCGAATTCCTTCTAAAAACACTTTTTAAAACGCATTCTTTTGTTATTCTTCTGCTGCTTTTTATTTTTTTCCGCTGTGCAGCAAGTAACATTTCAATCACTCCAACACATTCAATTTGTATAATTATACCAAACCAAATCAACGGGTCACTAACGCTTTTATTGGTCTTTGGGCCGTTTTATCACATATTTTCTCAGCAAATCATAAGAATTCATCTGTCGTTCATTTGTATTTCTCTCTTTTTGCGCATTCGTATCACGTTTGTTATGGATTGCTATCATAAAAATACATACAATTCTCCCCCCCAAAAGTAACCGAAGTAACAGCCGGATTCGTCGCTATTATTGAAAGGAGGATAAAACATGTCTGACGAGAAAAAAAAGGAACCCCAAAAAGCTATCTATCTGCAGTATGACGGAAAAGAGATTTCGATTGACGCTGTAGAAGCTGCGGTCAGAGAAAACTACGATTCCATTAAAAAAGGAGAAGATACTCCTGAGGATATCAGGATCTATCTGAAGCCGGAAGATTACAAAGCATATTATGTGATCAACAGTGATTTTGCCGGCGAAGTAGACCTGCTTGTCGATTAAAAAGCTTTGTCCATTTTGTGGACAGCACACATATCAACTCCCCTCTCATCAAGACCGTTACCCGCGCAGGCATCGGTCTTGATTTTTTGTGCTATACTGTTTTTTACGGTTTGTCCTGTGTTATCCACAATTTTATAAGATAGTTCATATGTTTAAAAAAGGTACTATCGCAAATAATGATTTGTTCTCAGCTCCGGAAAGGAATAACAGACATGCAGTTAAAAAGAGATACCGACTATGCTTTGCGGATTATGATCTGTACCGCGAAGCATATACAAAAAAACAACTATGATAAAGGTGTGTTGAAGACTGATATAGCAACAGATACAGGTATTCCAAAACCTGCATTTAACAGAATCTGCAGCCGGCTTGAGGAGAAAGGTATGCTGTATACTGCAACCGGTGCAAAGGGTGAAAAACTCCTGTTTCCGGGTGTCGATTTCTGGCAGCAAAGTATTCTGACTATAGGGGAAGCCGTTGAGGGAAATATGAAGGTTTTTATACTCTTTGACAAAAACGCAAGCCCTGCCCCCTATTATAAAGAAAGCCTGACAAAGGCACAAAAGAATCTGGAGGATGTCTTGTCTGATGCGACATTAGAATCAATGTTGGAGACGGCAGATGCATCAAAAACAGTTTCTTCATAACGGATCATTCACCGCCGCACTCAATGAACCACCTCAATGACTCACCGCAATGACTACTTCAATGAATACCCGGCGCTTGTGTTGAAGTATACCGGGGCAGATGATATTCTCAATAAAACAGAGCGGCCGTTTTTCGATGCCCTCTGGTAGAATATACCTGTTTTACAATATGCTCGTTTAAGGATACAAAATGATGGAAAAAGCAATAAACAGCGCTGTTACCTACAAAATGATGGCAGAAGCTTTATTCGAAAGTTACGAGAGTATATACGATATCAACTTAGAAACAGAAGAATATAAAACATACTATCAAAGCAGCTCCTACCAGAAACTGGAGCTTTCAAAGGAAGGAACCTGCTTCTTTGTCAACCTGGTTGAAGGAATCAACAGGATCATTGCTCCTGAAGACCGCGATTATGTCCTGCATATGCTCGAGAAAGACCGCCTTGTCGAAGGGGTCAAATGCCGGAAACATTATCGGATCATCTACCGCATACAGAACGCCAACAAAAAAAAATACCATCAGCTCAGCGCCACTCTCCAACAGGCAGAAGACGGTATGCATATACTGATGGGGATCAAGAATATCGATCACCTGATCAGGCAGCAGCTTGCACACGAAGACGAAGTGAAATCTCTGCAGCAAAAGGAACATAATCATCTTCAGGCAGTCCTGGCAAGCGCTACCGCATACCTGGAGGCAAACCTCTCCCAAAATCTGGTACTTGAAAAATCTGTCGGTTTTAAAAACAAAAGAATAAGATGGAGGGAGGAACTTCCTGATCTTTCACAAGTACCTTCCTACGACGGTCTGCAAAAATGGTTAATAGATCATTTGATTTCTTCAAACAAAGAAGGTTATCGGCACATCAGCAGCAGAGATTATCTGCACAGCTGCTTTCAAAACGGAAACATGCGTGCTACGGTCTCCTTTTCCGTGTACGCCAGCGATGCCGGCGAAGAGCAGTGCAGGGCATTGTTCTTTCTGTATGAAGAAAAGGCAACCGGCGATCTTCATGTTTTTGTTGTGATTTATGATCTTACAGAACAGCAGAAAAAAGATAAAGAGCTCAAAGATCTGGAGGAAGAGCTAAACATGAGCCGTATCCGCAACTCCACAAGTCAGATGCAGCCGCATTTTCTGTACAATGCTCTGGGCTCTATTCAGGAACTGATTCTGATCGATCCGGCGTACGCCTCAGATCTTTTGGGTGATTTTATGGTCCATCTCAGAAGCTGTGTCCGGGCAATGGAGAATGACAAGCCGATTCCATTTTCAGAAGAGCTCAAAAATATACGCGCCTATACAAATATCGAGAAAATGAGACTGGGCAAGAAGCTCAACGTCAAATACGAAATACAAGAATCCGGTTTCCTTGTCCTCCCGCTGAGCATTCAGCCTCTTGTCGAAAATGCCATCCGCCACGGCATCCACAAACGCGGCAAAACAGGCGGCACAGTAACTCTGCGCACAAAACAGACCGACGACGCATGGATCATAGAAGTGGAGGATGACGGTGTGGGATTCAACGTTGATCAGATCCATGAGGAAATCCGGCAAAAGAAAAGGGCTTCCACCGGCCTGAAAAATATCCGTTTCCGAATTGAGGCAGTGTTAGATGGTTCTCTAAATATCACCAGTACGGAAGGTGAAGGTACTGTAGTCACTGTCTCCATCCCTCGGAAGGAGTAGTTCTTTGATAATACCCCCTCTTTCACAAATAATAAAAACGGTCTGAAGTTCATGGCTTCAGGCCGTTTTTGTATGTGGCTCAGTCACTTCCCTGTTCAATGCGCACATTGACGGCATGCCGGGATTCTCCCGGCATCCTTTCCTGTTCAGAAAGTTGACGGACTCTTGTTTACGAGGACGACCGCAGGCAATATCGATAAACGAGCTGGCGTATTTTATCCGGAAA
>ONTX01000177.1 GCA_900320825.1 uncultured Lachnospiraceae bacterium
GTCGTTTGTTATTGCGATGCCGATTGCGTACACTCTTGTCAGCACCTGGAAACAGTACAAAGAAAATAAGAAGTACTTAGGCTTTTCGTTTATTGTCATTATTTTCTTATCGGTGTTTTCTGCCTGGTCGAGAACCGAGAGAGTCTTTGTGCCTGTTATCTTATGCGTTGTTTTCTATCTGATCGCAACTTCAAACATTAATAAAGAGATCTTTAAGAAGGATTTGCGACAAGTGTTGATGATCGTAGTAATCGTATTTAATATCCTGTATATCTTTGAATATAATTTGTCTCCCAGAGGCGGCGATGTGATTGATGATCTTTTATCGATCGAAGAACTGAATGGACTCACTTCGACCTCCGAAGCATATACAATGAAGAAACTTATGGATGGTGAGGAGTTTTCTCGCTATACCGGCAATTATCTGACAAATAATGCGACAATTACCTTTGGATCGAATTCTACAAATTTCTATTTCAGTATCACCAATCCGGATGATCAAAGATTCCGTCTTTTGATGAATCTGCGTGACCGCATCAGCTGGCAGCTTTTAGGTTATGACGAAAGAGCAGAACTGGAAACTCTGGCAAATGTAAAATACTATGTGGCACAGGATTGGTATACAGGTTATCTGCCTTATGGTTTTGAATACGATCGGACTGTTGATGGCTATAAGATTTATAAGAACAAATATGCTTTGCCATTTGGCTATACCTATAAGGATTCCGTATCATATGAAGACTGGTATGAACTGAATTCTGTTGAAAAACAGGAAGCAATGATCAAAGCGGTCGTTTTAAATAAAGAAGATTCTTCAAAGATCGAATTGAATACCATTAAAGCTCCTTGTGAAGTTGTGGAGACGGAAAACATCGATATCGAAGATGATTCTTTTATCGTTAAAGAGAAAAATGCAACATTAAGGCTGAAAGTGACGGGTTCGAAAGGCTTCACCGATCATTATCTGACGATCGACGGTCTGGATTATTCCGATACATTCGATGTGGTGGAAAATGATCAGACTGAAGCCAGAATTGAGGTCAAGACACCGGATGAGGTATCTTCCTACATTTATCATGAAACACCGGAACATCGTTATTTCTATGGCAAGGATGATTATGTGGTATATCTCGGATATCGTACGGAAGCGCTTGATGAGGTTGTATTGAGTTTTAATTTGCCTGGTGCTTACCGTTTCAAAGAAATATATGTTTCCAGCCATTCCATGGATGAATACGAAAAGGATGTAATGATGCTTTCCGAAGATCATTTGGAAGATCTTGTCTTTATGGCAAATACCGTAGAAGGCACGATCGATGTTGATGAAGAAAAATATCTTCTCTTGTCGATTCCGTATTCGAAGGGGTGGACTGCCTTTGTGGATGGCAAAGAAGTTGAAGTATTAAAGGCAAATGAACACTATATCGCCTTGAGGATTGATAAAGGAAGCCACCAGATTCAATTAAAATACAAGACACAGGGTCTTGTGCCTGGTATAGCAGTATCAATGATAACGATAGTGGGCTTTATCTTATATGTGTGTCTTGAAAGAAAGAAAGACAGGAAGAGTGCATGAAAATAAGGATCCTTTCGGAACAGAAATCATACATCAAAAAAGGCTCCAGTGCGCCGCAGATTGATGGCCAGGAGAAGGCTTTTGTGAAATACGGAAATGGTGAAGTTGATATCGTATACAAGAGTCTGGCGTTAAAGAATCTCAACCGGATATTAAAAAAAGCAGGCGGTCCGACACTTTATGAAGGCTTTGTTTCAAAGAAGGCAGAAGATGTTGTCTATCTTTATATCGCTGTCAGCTATGTTTTTTTAAAGGAAAATGTCTATCTTTTAAAGAGACTGAAAGAGAACGGAAACAAGGTATCTATATTCTGTTATGATGTCTGGGAACCGGAATTTGATGATTGGGAAGATGCTTTTCGTAAGATTGATCCGGATTACATTTTTTTCGGTTATAAGAAGTCAATGGAATACTTCAATAAAAAAGGTTTTAATGGCTTTTGGGTGCCGTTAAGCGGCGATTTTGAAGTATTCAAACCTTACGAAAGCGAAAAGACAAGACTGTTCATGCAGATGGGAAGAAGGAACGATGATCTGCATGAGAAGATCCTGGCTTATCTGGCTAAACATGGTATCGAAGATAATAGAGAAAACTATGTTTATGCCAAACAAAAGGGTGAATCGATCTATGCAGATATTCACGAACTGGCCAGAGAGATCAGCAAGACAA
>ONTX01000256.1 GCA_900320825.1 uncultured Lachnospiraceae bacterium
CAGCACAGGATGCAGCAGGCGAGCGTGCAGTCCATGACACAGATGCCTACGGCTCAGACCGGTCAGTTCTGACTTTTGCCGGGCTGTCCTGAGTTGTCAAGGTTATTGCAACAAAACCGGCAATAGTAACAAACGGTTGTGATTTTTCTACTATTATAATGCGAATTATCGGTTTTTGGTAATTATGCACTAAAAATGAGGATAAGGATCCGTAAACAAGGTATCAAAAACAGGAGTAATGCAGATGCATTATTCCTGTTTATCTTGTCGGAGCATCGAATCAGGATCTGATCAGGGATAGTTCATTTTGGAATAGCTGTTCGCTCGTAGATCCATTAAATAGTTTCCGAGGAAGATTGTTAATCCATTCATTGAGTAAACGAATATCATCTTTTGAGATAGTATCGAGATTATAACCTTTAGGATACCAACGCCGGACAAGACGGTTTTGGTTTTCGTTGGATCCACGTTCATAACTGCTATACGGATGACAGTAATATACTTTTGTTCTCAGTTGCTTTGTTAAGCAGCTTCGTTCCATGGATTTAAAATCCAAAAACTCACTACCGTTATCGACTGTAATAGATTTGAAAATCGTCCGGAAAGTTTTGGATCCAAATTTGCGTTCCAGAGCATCGAGGGCTTTGACTACAGATGCAGAGGATTTATCTTTAGATTTAATAACAATCTCTTTTCGTGTTTTACGTTCAGTGAATACAGTTAGTACATTCTTTGAAACCGTAGGTTTTCCGATAACAGAATCGAGTTCCCAATGACCAAATTCAGAACGGTCAAGTATATCCTTCGGACGATCTTCGATACTGGTTCCTTTCAAGTTATTCAATGAGACTGTCCTTCGTTTATACTCTCTCTTAGCGTTACGTTTGACCGGAAGATGTGAATTTGTAAGATTTATGAATACTCCGTTATCAATATATCTATAGATTGTTCTATAATCCAACTTAGTAATGAAATCAGGATCTTGTTTCAAAAGGACCGATACCGCATACGGACTATATTTCTCTTGTATAATCTTCTTTTCAATGTAATCATGAAGGCCTAATTCAGTGTCGATCTTAAGTCCGGGGCTATGATTTATCTTTTTCTTTTCATAATCGTTTTGAGCATAATCGGCAAGATATTCTTTACGGACAGTCAGATCACTATTTAACAATTCAACTGTTCCACGTTTAATTTCACGATATATGCAGGATCTGTCTTTATGCAGTATCTTAGCAATATCCGATACCGATATATGTTCTTTAATGGATGTTTCGATATAATACCTATCTCGTTCTGTTAAAAATGTCCTGTTCATGGATAATCCTTTCAATCCCTGAATGTTAGCGTGATTAGATAAGAACAATGAATTAGTAAATGATCACGACAGATGATAGTTACATTAAAACTTACAAAATAACGCACATATCGTAAAGGTTATACAGAGTTGCTTCGCAAACCTTGACTATATGTGCGTTATTTTGTTTTAGAAATGAAATTATTTAATTACAGAACACGGCTCGGAATGATACGGTGTTATATGACGGATCCGGCACGGAATAAGAAAAACGCCGTAGTTTCGGTCCCTCTGTTCCTTACAGCTGTCCCTCTACTTCCCGGGTTTTTTCACCAGTGCATCTGTACACCTGCTGTACACTTCTGAATGGCCTCTCACCATAAGCTATACGTGCTCTGTTAGTCCTCACCATATTCATAAACGCGAAGTACTGTTTCTGCCAATTCACTAAACGCGTAAGGTCAAATCTCACTTCTCTCAATGCGTGGGCTTCTTCATCTTCCCTATCCCATTTACAAAACGAAATAAAAATAATAAAAAGAGTTAATAAAGATTGAACAAGAGTGAAAAACGAGCTCAAGCATCTAAATCTATACCGGTGATAAACGCGATGATTGTGTTTCCGTCCTGGGCATGGACTCCTGAATTTTTGTGGCAAACCTCTAAGTTCCTGTGGCAAATTGTAATCTGCCATAAACGTGTTCGTATCTCCTTTCTTGGCTATGTTGTGACAAGCGCATCATACCTCGTTGCTTGGTCAGCATACCGGATCAGATCCAACAAATCCGGCTTCGGAAGCAGTGCATATTGACAATGCGGTTACTCTCGTTTTCCGTTGTTACATTATGTTTCCCGCATTGTTCAATATGCACTACTTTTCCTATCGCCGGCTTTGTTGGATCTGACACAGTATGCTTAGTGGGTTCTTTGGAGCAGCGAGGTATAAGCAGATGCGTCACAACAAATACAGCCAAGAAAGGAGATACGAACATGGCAGATTACAATTACAGGAACTTAGAGGTTACAAAAATTCAGGAGTCCAAGGACGGAAACACAATCATCATCACCGGTATAGATTTAGATGAGCTCTTCCTCGATTGGGATAGGGAAGATGAAGAAGCCCTGAGAGAAGTGAGATTTGACCTTACAGTGAATTGGCAGAAACAGTACTTCATGAATATGGTGAGGACTAACAGAGCAGCTTATGGTGAGAGGTCATTCAGAAAGCAGGTAGATGCACTGGTGAAAAAACACGCTACGATCTTGGTTCCCGGACAGCTGTAAGGAACAGAGGGGAGAAATCCCCTTTGTTTTTCTTATTCCGTGTCTATCGATTTAGTAATTAAATTTTCTAAAAATGAAAGGAGAAAAAAGAAAATGAAGAAAATGGAGTATGCAATGGAAGTAGCAAAGAAGGTTAATGGAGATGTCAGGGAAATTGAAAAGGCAAATGGAGTTAAGTTCATAGGAATCACAGTAAGAAGTGATAGTAATATAACTCCAACAATCTATATAGATCAGATGTATGCTGATGATCTGACTATAGATGAGGCTGCAGAGAAGGTTAAGAAAATATATGAGGAAAGGAAGATTGATCATTTGGATCTGAATTATCTTAATGATTATGAAACTGTAAGACCAATGTTACGGGCAAGGTTATATAACAAAAAGACAAGAGCAGAGGTCTACAAGAAGGTTCAGGATCCATTTGATGATCTGATCATTGTTCCGGTTGTTGATGGAGTTATTGAGAACGGAAGTTTCAGAGTTCAGAAATCGCATCTTGAAATGTGGGGAGTAACGGCAGATGAAGTAATAAGCCAGGCTGAGAAGAATAGCAGTGAAAGATGTACACTTCAGACAATGAAGGAAGTACTTGTTGAAATGATGGGTTCTTCAATAGCGGATGAGATCCCGGATGATAACATAATGTATGTAATATCAAATACTGAAAGGATGTTTGGAGCATTTTCGGTAATTCCAATGTTGCCGGAACTTAAGGAGAAGTTTCCGGAAGGATTTGCAATAATTCCTTCGTCAGTGCATGAGGTTCTTTTGGTTCCGGTAAAGGATAACGAAGGACTTGATGATATTATCAGAAATGTGAATGAGACTGAACTTGCAGCGGTTGATGTACTGGGTGATCATGCTTATATGATACTTCCTGATAAGAAATTCATCGTAAAAGATATTCCGGATGAATACGAGGATGACAGTATAAAGATGCCGATAACCCATGATTCATTACCAACACCGGAAAGATGTGAAAATTACGATCCAAACAGATGTGAAGCAAGAGATTGTTGGGATTGTATGGATTGGTTAGACTTCTAATCCTAATTGGTTGTTGTGACAAGCTGTCCTATCGGCTATACGGGGAGAAAGGAAATGTTATGAATAAGATGATGAAAGTTAAATACATAGCATCGAATATCTCGGATCTGATCAAACATATAAACGAGATTATGGAAAGTTGGGATTCAAATCTCGAATATAGACAGGAAAAGCTGAAAGAGGTTATGGAAAATGAAGATTCCAGTAGTTGGGATCGCTCTTATGCAAAAGAACAGGTTGATGAAATCTTGGCAAATAAAGAAGCAGCCGAAGAAATCATCCGGTACCTTGAAGCATACAAGTTTTAGGAAGGAGTGATAATATGACATATAGGGAATATCAGAATATGAGACAGAAAGGCTTTAATGCTTTACCTGTCTTTTTTGCATTTTCAAACAAACAGCTGGAAGAAGGATTATCAGAACGAGGTCTAACAATGGATGATATAGGACAGCTTATAAGGCTTGGAGATACCGGAGGATTTTTCTTACGGAAGGATAAACCATTGATAGATGCATGGTTCAATAAGGACTACAACAAGGAGATTAAGGATCTTATTGAATCCAGTGATGATTTTGCTCATGAGGCTTTTTCGTATGAAATGGCTAATCATGAATATCCTATAAATTGGGAGGGTGATTATGATGTATGCTCTATCTTTGGGAATTGCGAGTTCAGTGAAGAAAAAGACGGTGCGGATTATCTCAGGGATATGGGATATTCAGAAAATATTGTTTCGATCTATAGAGAAGAGGCAAGAGCCATATGCAGGGAATTTGATTACTGATAGGACGGTGAAAATTATGGATATGGATTTTATAAAACTGAATAAGGATCCGATCAATGTTGAATATACACTGGATCCGAA
>ONTX01000358.1 GCA_900320825.1 uncultured Lachnospiraceae bacterium
ACGGATCCACTTCAATGGCTTCCACCTGTGCATCATGTATGTCACTTATGGCAGCAGGCGTTCCCATCAAGAAGATGGTTGCAGGTATCTCCTGCGGTCTTGTAACCGGTGAGACTGATGACGATTTTGTACTCCTTACCGATATCCAGGGTCTCGAGGATTTCTTCGGAGACATGGACTTCAAGGTAACCGGTACCACCGACGGAATCACCGCTATCCAGATGGATATCAAGATCCACGGACTTACCAGACCCATCGTTGAAGGCGCTATCGCAAGATGCCGTGAAGCAAGACTTTTCATCATGGATAACTGCATGAAGCCCGCTATCTCCGCTCCCCGTCCTGAGGTTGGCAAGTATGCTCCCAAGATCGTATCTCTCCAGATCGATCCCGAGAAGATCGGCGATGTTGTGGGACAGCGCGGAAAGACCATCAATGAGATCATTGCTCGCTGCGGTGTCAAGATCGATATCGATGACAGCGGAAGAGTTGATGTATGCGGCACCGACAAGGAAGGCATGGACAAGGCAATTGAGATGATCAAGATCATCACCACCGAGTTCGAGGAAGGCCAGGTTCTTAAGGGAAAGGTTGTTTCCATCAAAGAGTTTGGTGCATTCGTAGAGTTCGCACCCGGCAAGGAAGGAATGGTACACATTTCCAAGATTGCCAAGGAGAGAGTAGAGCGTGTTGAAGATTACCTCACCCTCGGAGATATGGTCACCGTTAAGTGCCTCGGAAAGGACAAGATGGGACGTATCAGCTTCTCCATGAAGGATGTTGCACAGAACTGATATTTTTCGTAAAATATTATAAGGTTCAAGGACGGGCCCAAACTTATCTGGGCCCGTTTTTTACTTAGTAAATACGGATTGCTTTGTTGCTTCGCAACTCCCGCAATCCTAAAAACACTCACAATCCGCTAAAATGCATATTCATGCATTTTGCTACTTGTTCGTGTTTTTGGCGTTCGCTAATTGAAATAATGCTTTTTGATGCAAGCATCACTCGCATTATTTCAATTGCTCACTGGTATTTAACATGTTCGGTTTTACCACTGTAAACAAACCTGAGATGAAATTCAAGGAGTATGATCTCTACCATTCATACTACTGTGGTCTGTGCACCGTCTTAAAGAAAAAATACGGTCTGACAGGTGAATTCACCCTGTCCTATGACGGAGCCTTCTTATGTGCTCTTCTCAGCGATCTGTATGATGCAAGGGAAGAGGTAAAGGGCAGGAGATGCGGAGTTCACCCCGGAGTAAAGCACGTCATCAGGGTGAGCGATATAACCGGATATGCGGCGGACATGAACATTCTTATGGCCATGTATAAGTGCCGTGATGACTGGAATGATGAAAAAAGACTCTCTGCAAAACTCCTTGCGGATCTTTTAAGTTCGAAAACCGGTAAGACCCGGGTTCAATATGCAGAAAAAGCAGAAGTCATAAAAAAGGCCCTTTCCGATATGGATGAGATCGAAAGGAAAAATGTTCCCGATCCCGAGGGGATGGCTGAACTTTTCGGAAAATGCATGGCTGAAGTCTATGCATATAAAAAAGACGAATGGGAAAAATACCTCAGGGCATTCGGCGACGGACTGGGCCGTGCCATTTATCTGATGGATGCATATATCGATATAGAAAGAGATGAGAAAAAAGGACAGTACAACCCCTTTTCCGATGTTAAGGACAGGGAAGATTTTGAGGGTCTTGCAAGGGACATGATCACCGCTCATCTCCAGGATGCATGTATAGCATTTGAGAAAATGCCGCTTATTGAAAATGTGTCAATACTTAGAAACATACTGTATTCGGGCATTTGGATAAGGTTTAACATCGCATCCGGAAAAAGAAATCCCTCCATGAAAAAGGATGAAAACGAAAGGGAGCACGCATGAACGATCCGTATAAAGTTCTCGGTGTAGCCCCCACAGCATCCGAGGATGAGATCAAAAAAGCATACAGACAGCTCAGCCGTAAATACCATCCGGATTCCAACATGAACAAGTCCGAGAAGGAAAAGGCAGAGGCTGAAGAGAAGTTTAAGATGGTCCAGCAGGCCTATGAGGATATCATTGACGGAAAGGTGAATCCGGGTAATTACAGGAGAGCATCATACCGCGGAACCGGAAGTACGGGCTCGGGCACCGCTTCGGGTACGGGTTCCGGCAGAAGCTCCACATATCAGGGGTACAGTTCAAGCGGATATTATCAGGGATATAACAGGGACAATTCCTCCAGTTACGGGGATACCGAGGTTCATCTCGAAGCGGCGGCGAATTTCATCGCCAACGGATATCTCAAGGAAGCCCGCAATATTCTGGACAATATCAATCCTGATTCAAGAAACGCAAAGTGGTATTACTACAGTGCCATCGTATATACCAGGACAGGCCAGAAGACCCAGGCTATCTACCATGCAAGGGCTGCCGCGTCAATGGAACCTTCAAATTCCGAGTATTCGGTGCTTTATGATTATCTGACGGGAGGCCCCCTGACCAGGAATGCCGGAGCGGGCGGATCGACTTACAACGGATGGTATAATGACAGAAGAAGCACTTACGGATACGGTAATGCAGACGCCACAAGTTGCTGCAATACATGCGTAAATCTTGTGATTTGTGCAAGCTGTCTCGGTTGCTGATCTTTTTAAAATTCGTGACTATAATGATCATCAGGGAGAGAAGATATGGATAAAGATTTTAAAAAATTACAGGCATCTGTCAGATTAAACCAGACCCTCAGTGTTATCATCATAGTCCTTTTGCTTGTGGTGATACTGGGAGGAGTCAGATTTTATGCGACGTTCAGCGAGTACAAGGAAGAATTTGATGCAGCGGCAGACGTTGCAAAGGAACTTAAAAAAGTAGATCTTCCCCAGCTTTCCGCAGATCTTCATACTACCACCGAAGCCATAAATGCCGTTGACTGGAATGATCTTTCCGCACGTCTCAACGATCTTGATCTTCAGGGCATAAAGGAAACCATCGATTCCCTTGATCTTGATGCGATAAATGAGACATTGGGAGATCTTGATATCGATGCTCTTGTTGAAAAACTTGAGGGACTTGATGTCGATAAGATAAACCAGACAATGGAAGATGTATCATCGGCTCTGGATAAACTTAACAGATTCGGACTATTCTGATCTGCCCTGTGACCGGAAACAAAAATGTCACCCTGCTTTAAGGGTGACATTTTTTTGCGTTTTTTATTTCAGATGCTCTTCGTCACAAAGAACCGTGCTGTCTTCTTCAAGTGATCTTTTTACATCAATGAGTCTCTGGTTCGCACTTCCGCGGAATTTAAGCTGCAGGCTTTTTTCTTTGATATGGAATTCTCCATCCACTATGACATCGAGAAGAGGCAGGAGATTTTTTACCACTTCATCCGTTTTTGCCCATTCCAGGATATCTGTTTCAAAGGTGTATCCGCTGTAGAGCCAGATGGTTTTCTCGGGGAATCTTTCTTTGATCTTTTTTGCAAGGGAATAGACATACGGGCGGTTTTCGGGTTCCATGGGTTCTCCGCCTAAGAATGTGAATCCAGAGATATAGGGCGGTGCCACGGCTGAGAGAAGCTCTTCTTCTGTCTCTGAAGTATAAACCTGACCGTAATTAAAATTCCATGTATCGGGATTAAAACAGCCTTCGCAGTGGTGTCTGCATCCGCTTACAAAAAGCGATACTCTGACACCGGGGCCGTCCGCAACATCCGATTTTTTTATATTTCCGTAATACATAGATAAAACTATAGTTTAACTGTGTCCTTTTTTCAAGTGTGTGCTATAATGGGTACGTTTTTGTAAAGGAGAAGAAAATGGCTAACAAAGGCGGTAATTACACCGAAACTCTCTGCCCTGAGATGGCAAAGCATTCCGAGGAAGTTGTAAGACACCTCAGCAGAAATGACGCATGCTGGTGCGGGAGCGGGAAAAAATATAAGGCTTGTCATGCGGCATTTGATGACAGGATAAAAAAAGCGGCGCTGATGGGAAGGATCGTTCCCGATCACAGCATCATCAAGACTCCCGAGCAGATTGAAAAGATAAAGGAATCCTGCAAGATAAACATAGCTATCCTTGACAGGATCGAAAAAGAGATCTGCGAAGGTATGCCCACATCAAAGATCGACAAGATAGTCTATGACATGAGCATCGAAGCAGGTGCTATCCCTGCACCTTTAAACTATGAGGGATACCCTTATTCCGTATGTACTTCGGTCAACGAACAGGTCTGCCACGGATTTCCCTCGGATAACGTCATACTCAAAAGCGGGGATATAGTAAATGTTGACTGTTCAACGATCCTGAACGGTTTTTTCTCGGACTCTTCAAGAATGTTCATGATAGGGGACGTCTCCGAAGAAAAGAAGAGACTTGTAAGGATCACGAAAGAAGCCTGCTATGAAGGTCTTAAATTTGCCAAGCCCTGGGGTTTCCTCGGAGATGTGGGACAGGCTGTCCATGATTACTGTTATGACAACGGCTATACTGTTGTCAGGGAAATAGGCGGACACGGTGTGGGGCTTGAGTTCCACGAAGATCCCTGGGTAGGATACCACTCCAAAAAAGGAACCGAGATGCTCCTTGTACCCGGAATGATATTTACCATCGAACCCATGGTTAATATGGGAAAGGTCGAGATCGTGACCGATAAAGAAAACGGATGGGAGGTTTCCACCAAGGATAAAATGCCCAGTGCGCAGTGGGAGATAATGGTGCTCATAACCGAGGACGGAAACGAAGTTTTATGCTGGTAAAACCCGGTATCCGAGATTATGTAATCCACCCTCCGAAACAAGCAAAAAAATACTCCCTGAGCCTTCCGAATACTTGAAGAATAGGGCGAAAAATAGTAAAATATGATGTGATTATGCTTGGGTAAATTGTATCAGGCATAGTCACATTTTTGTTATTTAAAAAGTTGATTGTAATCACCCGGAATATCTACGGATTTGTGTTTTGTGACGCCGGTTTCTTCAGTGGAGCATATTAAATGGAATCTGAGTCCAGGCTTACCGATCTGATCGACAAAAACATATTGCAGACCATGCAGGAAGCATTTGCCCAGATGACCGGGATGGCTGCTCACATCACCGATGCTGACGGAAGTATGGTTACGGATGAAACGAATTTCTGTCGTTTCTGTTCGGAACTTAACAAAAAGTGTCCCCTGGGAAAGCAGCTGTGTGAATATTCCGTCAAGAAAAACGCCATGGATCTGGATGGCAGGGGATGGCGCTACTGTCATGCGGGGCTTGTAGGTTTTTCATCCCCCATCAATGTAAATAACCGGATGGTGGGATGCCTCACGGGAGGCCAGGTACTTCTTGAAAAACCTGATGAAGCAAAAGCCAGGGCTCATGCCGAAAAGATTGGTGCTGATCCGGATGAGTATTATAAAGCACTCTGTGAAGTCAGGATCGTTACTGAGGAAGAGCTTGATAACGCTGTAGAAGCCATGAAGAAACTCGGAGCTGTGCTTTCCGAGATGGCATACGGTAAATATATCGCTGACCAGGCTAATCTTGAGATCCAGCATGCATCCAAGATGAAGTCCGATTTCCTTGCAAACATGAGCCATGAGATAAGGACTCCCATGAATGCCGTTATCGGAATGGCTGAAATGGCACTGAGGGAAGATATTCCCGATAATGCAAGGAACTACATCAATCAGATAAAATCTTCGGGAAGGGCACTGCTGACCATAATCAACGATATCCTGGATTTTTCCAAGATCGAATCAGGAAAAATGGATATCAATCCCGTTGAATACGAACCCATGTCTCTGTTCAATGATGTTGCCAATATCATCATGACGAGACTTATCGATAAGGATATCGAGCTGATACTGAACATGAATGTGGACATCCCGCACCTTCTCTACGGAGATAACCTCAGGATCAGACAGATACTTATCAATCTTGCAAACAACGCTGTCAAGTTCACTCATGCCGGCCAGGTCAGATTTGTCATCGATTTCACCAGGCTTGATGAAGAAAACATAATGCTCAGCGTTGCGGTTGAAGATACCGGTATCGGTATCAAGCCGGAGAACATCGTTAAGATCTTCGAGTCCTTCAGCCAGCTTGATTCCACCAGGAACAGAAATGTTGAGGGAACGGGACTCGGACTTGCCATTTCCAAGAGGCTTTTGAATCTCATGGACGGCACTATTCACGTGGAGTCCGAATATGGCAAGGGGTCTGTTTTTTCGTTCAAACTGCCTCAGAAGGTCATTGATGATACTCCCAGCATGAAGGTTGAAAATCCTGCAGGTGCAGTGGCTATCGGACTGTTCCAGGATAATTATCTTTCCGACGGATTTGCATGGGATGCGGCAAAACTTGGAGTTTCCGTCGTTAATCTTGCTCTTGATGCGGATCTTTCTGCGGCATGCGAGACTCTGCAGAAGAGGGATCCTTCAAGAAAACTATTTGTTTTCATAGAGCAGGATCTTTTCAGCGAGAGCCTGAGAGAATTTTTCAGATCACATCCGGAGATCACCGCTGTGGTGGTTGCAGGATTTTTCAGCAGGGTTGAGACCGATATCCCCAATCTGCTTGTTGTCAAAAAGCCGTTATCTGCCATGAATATGGCTATGATACTTAATCACCGCAAGGTTATTGTTACGGGACCTGCGGACAGGGAAGATGAGATACTCTTCACGGCACCCGAGGCTAACGTGCTCATAGTTGATGACAACTCCGTCAACCTTACCGTTGCCGAAGGTCTTCTTGAACCTCTCAGGATGAAGACCACCACCGCACTCAGCGGAAAAGAGGCTATACACAGGATTGAGGAGAATCATTTTGACCTGATCCTCATGGACCATATGATGCCGGAAATGGACGGTGTCGAGACAACAAGGATAATCAGGCGCATGTATCCTGACTACAAAAATGTACCCATCATCGCACTCACTGCGAATGCGGTAAGCGGAGTCAGGGAGATGTTTTTGGCTGAGGGAATGAATGATTTTGTTGCAAAGCCTATCGAACTCAGGGTACTCATCAGTAAAGTAAAACAGTGGCTACCTCAGGACAAGATAGTAAAAAGCGGAGAGGCTTCCAAGCCCACAGTCATAAAAGAGCCTGTCAGGGCATCGGCTCCGGCTCCGCAGGAGACATCAAAAACAGGACTTTCCCTTGACACGGAAGAAGCTTTAAGGCTTCTTGGAAGCGAGAAACTCTTCAAAGCAGTAGTCGCCGAGTTCCACAGGACTATCCCGGAAAAGAGCGCCAGACTTGAGATGCTTTTCAGGGAGAGAAAATGGGATGATTATACCATTGAGGTTCACGGGCTTAAAAATGCGGCCAGACAGATCGGAGCCATAGATCTTTCAAATATGTGCGCGGAGCTTGAAAAAGCAGGCAAGATAGGCCATGAGGAATTCATTATGGGAACCCATGGCGAGATGATCGAAAAATACAAAGCTTATGAAAAGTACCTTGACTCGTTTTTAGAGTAGCTTGTAGATAAACAACTCAGGAGGATTTTTTATGTATTCATTGGACGAAGTAAAAAACGTTGACCCCGAAGTAGCACAGGCCATAGTTGATGAAAGCAACAGACAGAATTCCCATCTCGAGCTTATTGCATCAGAGAACTGGGTAAGCAAGGCTGTTATGGCTGCAATGGGAAGCCCCCTTACCAACAAGTACGCAGAAGGGTATCCCGGAAAACGTTACTATGGCGGATGCGAGTGCGTTGACGTTGTTGAGGAACTTGCAAGAAACAGGGCAATGGAGCTTTACGGATGCACATACGCAAATGTTCAGCCCCACTCCGGAGCACAGGCCAATCTTGCCGTTCAGTTCGCGCTCCTTCAGCCCGGTGATACCATCATGGGCATGAACCTTGATCACGGCGGACATCTTACCCACGGATCACCTGCCAATATTTCCGGAACATATTTCAATATCGTTCCTTACGGTGTTAACGATGAAGGATTCATTGATTACGATAAGCTTGAGGAAATTGCTAAAGAGAGCAAGCCCAAGATGATCATCGCAGGTGCTTCCGCATATGCAAGAACCATTGACTTCAAGCGTTTCAGAGAGATAGCAGATGAGGTCGGAGCATTCCTCATGGTTGATATGGCACACATTGCGGGACTTGTTGCTGCAGGCCTTCATCCCAGCCCCATCCCTTATGCGGATGTTGTTACCACCACCACTCACAAGACTCTCCGCGGACCCAGAGGAGGAATGATCCTTTCAAGTGCGGAGTTTGCCAAGGAGCACAAACTTAATAAGGCAGTGTTCCCCGGAATCCAGGGCGGACCTTTGATGCACGTTATTGCTGCCAAGGCTGTATGTTTCAAAGAGGCACTGGATCCTTCCTTCAAGGTTTATCAGCAGGGTATTGTGGATAACGCACAGGCACTTGCCAAGGGACTTATGTCAAGAGGCCTTAAGCTTGTATCGGGAGGAACCGACAATCACCTTATGCTCCTTGATCTTACATCTGTGGGCGAGACCGGTAAGGAAATCGAAGCACTTCTTGATCAGGCGCACATTACAGCCAACAAGAATACGATTCCCAACGATCCACAGAAGCCCAACGTAACCAGCGGTATCCGTCTCGGAACACCTGCGGTTACATCAAGAGGCCTTAAGACTGATGATATGGATAAGCTTGCAGAGGCTATCAGCATTATCGTCAAGGAGAAGGAAGCAGGCGTAGACAAGGCAAGAGCAATCGTCAAAGAGCTCACCGATAAATATCCCCTTAATGTTTGATGTATGATCTGTGCCGGATAAGCGAATGATGCCGGACGTTAAAAGTATCAAAAGACTGGAGAAAGACATGATTTATGTAGCTGTACTCGGATACGGAACCGTAGGAAGCGGAGTGGTAGAAGTTATCGACCGCAACAATTCCATAGTATCCGCAAATTCCGGAGATGAAATGCAGGTTAAGTACATTCTTGACCTTCGTGATTTTCCCGGCGATCCCAATGAATCCAAAGTAATTCATGACGTTGATGTCATATTAAACGATCCCGATGTGTCCATAGTCTGCGAGACCATGGGCGGTGTTGGTGCTGCTTATAAGTTCACCAAGGCTGCACTTGAAAAGGGCAAGAGCGTTGTTACTTCCAACAAGGAACTTGTTGCAAAGCACGGTGCCGAGCTGATGAAGGTTGCCCGGGATAACGGATGCGCTTATCTTTTCGAAGCAAGTGTAGGCGGCGGTATTCCCGTTATCAGAACCATCATCACTGCTCTTACAGCAGAGAGGATCACACAGATAGCCGGTATTCTCAACGGAACCACCAACTTCATCCTTACCAGGATGGAAGAGGATGGGGCGGACTTTGCTGACACCCTGAAAAAAGCCCAGGAGCTTGGGTATGCGGAAGCAGATCCCACCGCTGATATCGAAGGACACGACACGGCTAGAAAGATCTCCATACTGGCTGACATCATGTCGGGACACTTTGTTGATTCCGATAATATCAGCGCTGAGGGAATCACTCATATATCCGGAGATGATATAGCCGAGGCATCAAAAGCTGGCTACAGGATCAGACTTCTCGGAATAGCAAACAGATACGATGACGACAGCGTATCTGCAATGGTTGCGCCTTTCCTTGTAAAGAAAGGTCATCCTCTTGCGGGTGTGTGCGATGTGTTTAATGCAATATTCGTTACCGGAAATATGCTGGATGAAACAATGTATTACGGCAAGGGAGCAGGAAAGCTTGCTACCGCAAGTGCTGTTGTTGCCGATGTTATTGATGCCGCAGTAAAGGGGACGTCCTGTAAATATACGGGTTGGGATGAAACCCCCGTCAGTTCCGCTGCGGGATGTGATTCTTACAGATACATGGTAAGGTGCAGCGCAGGAAGCACAGATGAGATAAAAGCTTCCTTAAGCGGAGCGGAGGCAGTTTCCGATACTGTGCTTTTCACCGGTAAAATGACCGATTCCCAGTATGCTGATCTTAAAAACAGGTTCGGAGAAAAGATAGCAAACGGCATCAGGATCTACGAGTGATATGAAAATGAGACTTTAAAGCGTTCTCATTTAGCAAAATATAAAAAGAGGATTATGAAAAATGACAAAGGTTGTAAAATTCGGCGGCAGTTCACTGGCATCGGCCGAGCAGTTTAAGAAGGTCGGAGATATCATAAGGGCTGATAAGGACAGAAGATATGTTGTCCCTTCAGCTCCCGGAAAAAGAAACGCAAGGGATACCAAGGTTACAGACATGCTCTATAACCTTCACAATGCGGTATCCGATGAGAGAAGCTTTGCATCGATACTTAAGGATCTTCGTGCCAGGTATGATGAGATCATCAAGGGACTTTCACTTGACCTTGATCTGTCCGATGAATTTGACACCATAGTTAAAAATCTCAAAAAAGGAGCGGACAGTGATTACGCTGCATCCCGCGGTGAGTATCTGAACGGCCGTATCATGGCTGCATATCTTGGATATGAATTCATCGATCCCGCATCCTGCATCGTCTTTGACAGAAAGACCGAGAATTATGATGCAGATAAAACCTACAAGAATCTCAGCAAAAAACTAGCAAAGATTGAAAAAGCCGTTATCCCCGGATTCTACGGTGCATATCCCGACGGGACCATCAAGACCTTCTCAAGAGGAGGTTCCGACATAACCGGTTCGATCGTTGCCCGTTCCATTCATGCGGATGTTTACGAAAACTGGACCGATGTATCCGGCTTTATGATCGCCGATCCCAGGATAATCAAGAATCCTGCCAAGATTGAGACCATCACCTACAGAGAACTCAGAGAGCTTGCATACATGGGTGCCGGAGTTCTTCATGAGGATTCCATCTTTCCTGTAAGACAGGAAGGAATCCCCATCAATATCAAGAA
>ONTX01000298.1 GCA_900320825.1 uncultured Lachnospiraceae bacterium
GAGTGCAGAGCTTCAAACTCGTTTGAAAACTATGCCGAGCCGCAGCCGTGATTGGGATATTATCCAAATCCGAGTCTTGGACGCTGACTGTACGCGCAAGCAATTAGAGCATGCGCTTAGGATGGCATACGAGTGGCTCAAACATCAGAATAGGATTTCCAATGATATTCCTGAGTATAGAAAATAATAAAGGATGACAGCATGATTATACAACAGAACAGTAAAGATAATATAGATTGGGGTGGGACACCTTGGATAGTCAAACAGTTCTCTCATCCAGAGAGGACAATTCGCTTAGCAACGACTTTCAGTGGTATAGGTGCTATAGAATATGCAATAAGGCGGCTTGGATTAAAAACAGAAATCGTTTTTGCTGGCGATATTGACAAAAATTGCAAAACAACATATTTTGCCAATTATAATATTGAGGAAGAAAGGTGGCATACAGATATTCACCTTTTTAATGCAAAACCTTACAAGGGCAAAGTTGATTTGTTGGTTGGTGGAGCACCTTGTCAAGCGTTCTCAATAGTTGGCGACCAGCGAGGATTTGAAGATACTAGAGGAACTCTCTTTAGAGAATTCGCACGTGTTATTAAAGAGTGTATGCCAAAGGTCTTTATTTTTGAAAATGTTCAAGGGCTTTTTAAACATGATAATGGAAGAACATGGGATGTTATTAGGAAAACATTTGAAGATTACTGCGGTTATGATATACATTACCAGCTTCTTAATGCTAGAGATTATGGTGTGCCACAAACAAGAGAAAGGCTTTACTGTATTGGTTTCAAGAAGAAAACTATATTTAAATACCCTGTTCCAATAGAGTTAGCTTATCGAATGTATGATTTTATGGAAGATTATATAGATAGTCCATTCTATTCACAACAACAAGGGAAAAAAATTCTTTCAATAAATAAAGAACATCGTGATAAACTTATAAAAGGTACAGAAGAAGAATCCTTCTTGGATTTCATATTTGAGACTAGGGATGTAGAAGACAAATATTATCTGTCAGAAAAGGTCGCTAAATATGTATTAGCTGGAGGTACAAAAAACTTCAAAACCTCTACTAAAACAGACCTAAACATAGCACGTCCTCTTCTTCAGTCTATGCACAAGATGCACAGAGCTGGAGTTGATAATTACGTTACCTACAAAAAAGAGAAAGGTATTAACGGCATTAGGAAACTAACACCACGGGAATGTCATCGTCTGATGGGATTTCGTGATGATTTTAATATAGTTGTTGCTAATACTGCTGCATATATGCAAGCAGGTAATAGTATTGTTGTTGATGTATTGATGGCAATACTGAAACAACTTGACATTACAAAATATGGAGTGAATAAGTGAATGAAAAATAAATATCAAGACATACAAAATAGCAAAGCCAACATTGACCCAGTCAACAATTGGCAGGGGTTTCAATTTTCTCATCCCGAAAGGACTATACGGCTGGGCACGTCTTTCAGTGGGATAGGTGCTATTGAGCACTCCTTTCACAGATTGGGGCTAAAATGCAAGATCCAGTTTGCTGGTGACATCGACGAAAATTGTAAGAAGGCATATTTCGCTAATTACCCCATTTCAGAAGAAAGGTGGCATTCTGATGTGCATGATTTTGACGCAACAAAGTATTATGGCGAGGTAGACCTCTTAGTTGGAGGTGCACCATGCCAAGCTTTTTCCTTACGAGGTAAACATGGTGGATTCGATGATACAAGAGGCACTTTATTTAGAGAATTTGCACGAATTGTAAAAGAATGCCGTCCTAAAGTTTTTATATTCGAGAATGTTAAAGGGATGCTTAGTCATGACAAAGGAAGAACATGGCAAGTCATAAAGAAAACTTTTGAGGATTACTGTGATTATGATGTATATTATCAAGTTCTAAACGGGAAAGACTATGGTATGCCTCAAAGCAGAGAAAGACTGTATTGCATTGGCTTTAGAGAAGACACTGAATTCAAATACCCAAGTCCGATACAACTTTGTAAGTCTGTTTATGATTTTCTTCAGGGTGATTTCGATACAAAGTATCTTTTAAAACAGAAAGGGGTTAATTTTATTACTCGAAGTATCAATCACGAAAAAAGCTATACTCAGGTCAATGGTGATATAATGCTATGTCAAAAGAGAAATCAACAGTTTAACTGGCATGGGGACTTCGTTTTCCATCCAAAGTTAAAATCAGATGTTAGCACTCCTGAAAATGATGTATATCTGTATCGGGTTGCAGATTATGAAGAAGACTATTATATATTTCATGCCCCAGAACGTTATGCCTTAATTGAATTAACTGATTCAATCGCACACATGCAAAAGGTTGCAAAAAAAGACATTGATGTCCAATATGGTAGATTTAGAAAATTCACTCCTAGAGAGTGCCTGAGAATGATGGGGTTTGATGACAATTTCAAAATAGTTGTTTCAGACACGGAAACATATAAACAAGCAGGAAACAGTATTATTGTTGATGTTCTGATGGCTCTTTTAAAACAAATTGACATAACTAAATACGGAGTATAATGGCAGATTTGATATGTAGATGGAGAAATGGCACACCTCAAAATGTAGTTGAGGTTGTTAATTCGATGCCACATCACGAAATGCCAGAATGGCAGTTTAAAGAATATATGCTAAATTCTGTATGGGGTAAAGGATTCGCAAGAACTGTATATCAATTTGCCTCACAGCTTGCACTCTATTACATCTCTGATGACGGCATATATCATCCACGATTTGATCATGATATAAACAAATTAGAGGCAAAAGACTATATGGAACGTTGGCTTCCAAGATACTATATTCCAAATCCATACGTATCTTCAGATGGTTTTAATAAGATTGATTGCCCAACACTATTCTTGAAAAACCTTTATGACTATACAGCTAACCATCCAAACTGTTCTTATGCTGAAGCCTATATGGAATGCTTCCACGAGAAGGCAAAAAACAACGATGATATAATCAGGAATTATATAAACAGCTATTCAAAAGTTCTGCTCTTCCATAAAGACGGAACGCTTAGCATAACAGATGTAAACCCCGAAAAAGTATTTAACAATATGGATAGAAATGATAGAAAAGCTTTTTTTGACAGCTTTAATCTAAATTCAATTGTAACAAAGGAAAACTTAAAGGATTCTACTTATCGCCCATACATCACTGCTATCAAGTCTAAACCGTTCCTGTTACTGGCAGGTATATCAGGTACAGGAAAAAGCCGTATAGTCCGTGAGCTGGCCCGTGCATGTTGGGATATAAATTCAGATGAGTATAAATCTCAGAAGCCGCGAAACTTTGAGATAATACAAGTGAAACCCAACTGGCATGATTCGTCAGAACTGATTGGCTATGTCAGCAGGATAGATGGTGTTCGATATATTGTTGGCCCATTCATGAAGTTCTTGGTGAAAGCTATCAATGACCCGGACACTCCTTATTTCCTTTGTCTTGACGAAATGAACCTTGCGCCTGTGGAACAATACTTTGCGGAGTATCTAAGTGTGGTGGAAAGCAGAAAACGTCAGGAGGATGGTTCCATCACAACCGACCCTATTGTGGACTACTCGAACACGGAAGAATATAAAAGTCTTATTGACCAGCTGTTCCCTGATGATGACACCTTGCGAAGTCAATATCTGACAGAAAAAGGAGGAAAGCGCCTTAGCATTCCATCCAATTTAATCGTCGTCGGCACTGTGAACATGGATGAAACCACATTCTCTTTCTCCCGCAAGGTACTTGACCGTGCTATGACAATCGAGATGAATGAAGTAGACTTGCACGGTGGTTTAACACACCGTTATGAACAGATAGGGAAGCTTGGCACGGATGAACTTGTCGGAAATGCCGTTGAAGGAGTTGATGTATATAATGCATTCAAGGATGTTTGTGATGTGGCCATTACCTACCTTGAAAAGATTAACAACAAATTAGACAAAACACCTTTCAAGATAGCATACCGAACAAGAAACGAGTTCCTTTTGTATGTGATAAATAATCTACCATACAATAAGGATGAAGAAGGAAAAGATTTGGAACAAAACTTCGTCATAGCTAGGGCTCTTGATGAAATTACAAGCATGAAGATTTTATCAAGAATTGAAGGTGATGAAAGTAAAGTTAGTGAACAGTTCCTTTCTGAATTGCAGGACTGCATCAAATCTGAGCTAATTGAGATTTGTAATAATCTGCTTGACACCACAAGCGAGGAAAGCGGATATGATTACAAATCAATTTCTGATGCCAAACTTGATGAGATGAAAAATAAATTAGAATCCGGATACACAAGCTTCTGGAGCTAAAAGAATATGGAACTTCTAACTATCAAACACCAGGATTTCGAAATGTCTATTGAATGTGGAAAGTTCAATGACATTTGGGGTAAAGCCATGCGTAATGTGGGAAAAGAAAATCTTACCTCCACATTCACCTGGACTGATGGTGTGTCTTCTGTAGTTAGACACCGAGAGGGTGAAGAGGATGACATCATTGAGAAAGGGCAAGTAGCGCCTGCCATTTTTTTTGAAAATGCTGATTATCCTATATGGGTGGAGTTTAACAGCAATGTCAGCAATGCCCAATTCGGTTCCATATTGCAAGCCGATAATGAGCGTTTCAGTTTTCACCGGAGAGGACATATACTTAGCGGTTTTCTTAACTACGGCAATGAAATAGGTAGGAGTGAGATTAATATCGTTTATGTGGCTGAC
>ONTX01000173.1 GCA_900320825.1 uncultured Lachnospiraceae bacterium
ACCAGATTATACTTGCCTTCCTTGACGTAATTCGGCATCAGAAAATTCAGCATATCCTCCAGTTTATCGAGAAACTGTCCTGTTTCCTCAAACTGGCACACATAATCCCTCACTTCCTTATCCAGACCGGTTTTTGTCTTCAGTTCCTCAATATAGAAGGGATTAGGAAGGAATCTCACATCAAATACAAGATCCGCATCCGTCGGGATACCGTACTTAAATCCGAAGGAAATGATATTAACATTGAGATTGCTGTACTTTTCGTTCTTACGGAAGATGGAATCCAGTTCAGCCTTGAATTCCCTGGTAAGAAGATTTGATGTATCTATGACATAGCTTGCCTGTTTTCTGATAGGCTCAAGCTCTTTTCTTTCTTTTTTTATTCCCTCTTCTATCGGTCCGTCGCCGGCAAGAGGATGGATCCTTCTGGTTTCTTTATACCTGCGGATCAGGGTCTTGTCCGATGCTTCAAGGAACAGAACATCCGTCTCATGGCCGTTGGTACGAAGGCTCTTTATTACCTGGGTAAAATTCTTGACGGATCCCGCGGTCCTGATATCGATACCGAGGGCTACTTTATTGTATTCATTACCGGGCTGGGCAAGAAGTTCAACGAACTGGTCCACAAGTCCCGCAGGCATATTGTCTATGCAGTAGAATCCCATGTCCTCCAGCATCTTCATGCCGGTTCTTTTGCCGCTTCCGCTCATTCCGGTTATAATAACGATCCGCATATAAAGTATCCTTATCTGAATCTCTTGGGATGTCCCAGAACAATCAGCTCAGTTTCAAGCATGATACCGCTGTTTTTGTATACGGTTCTCTTAACATGGCCGATAAGTGTTGTAATATCCGAAGCTGTTGCATTACCTTTGTTAATGATAAATCCGCAGTGTTTTGAGGAAACTTCGGCACCGCCTACTCCGAATCCGGAAAGACCCGCAGCTTCAATGAGTCTTCCTGCGCTGTCTCCTTTGGGATTTTTGAATATACTTCCCGCATTTGGAAATTCAAGAGGCTGTTTTTCGTGACGGGTTCTGGAAAACTCCTGAATCTGTGCGTTTATTTGTTCCGAATCTCCGGGCTCAAGACCGAATACCGCTTCAAGAACCGTATATTTCTTTTCAAAAAACAGACTGCTGCGATATTTAAAATTGAGTTCATAAGGTCTGAGTGTGATTTCCTCTCCCGCGGTGGTAAGAGCCTTAACTTTTTTTACTATCTTGCTGACTTCAGATCCAAAGCATCCTGCATTCATCTTGATGGCACCGCCAACGGTTCCGGGAATTCCGCATGCAAATTCCATTCCGCTGAGAGACTGCTCTGCAGCCATCCTTGCGGTTTTGGCAATTGATGCTCCGCCTCCGCAGATTGCTTCTTGTCCGGAGAATTCGATCTTTTCAAAATCGCCTTTGAGCATTATGGCAACGCCGGAATAGCCCTTATCCTCCACAAGGATATTTGTACCGTTTCCCAGGATTATATAGGGGAGATACTCTCTTCTGATGACCTTTAAGACTCTCCTCAGTTCATCCAGATTATGTACTTCCACCATGCAAAGAGCACATCCTCCCGCATGGAAAGATGTGTAATCAGACATGGGCTGATCCGGATGTATATACTGTTCCTCAATATTCTGTTCGATCAGATAAGTAAATATTTCCAGTCCGGTCATGGCCGGTTATCCTCCAAATCCTCATTTGGTATATGATCTATGACAATACCATTCCCGCACAGCCATAGATTCCGGCATCGTTTCCGAGCTTTGCCAGTGCGAACTTCGCTCCTTTGCAGGGAGGAAATGCGGTATTTACAAATTCCGGCTCAACAAATTCAAGGAGAACATCTCCCGCCTTGGATACGCCGCCACCAATAACAAATATCTCAGGGTTAACAACATCGGCTATGGTTGCAAGTCCCTTTCCGAGATATCTTCCGAATTCTTTTGCTACCTCTGTAGCAACTTCATCACCTTCCTTGACTGCATCAAAAACAGCCTTGGCATCAAGTGTTTCCGCACTTCTTAATGATGAAGCTTTATCATCCTTCGCAAGTCTTTTTCTTGCAAGCCTTGCAATTCCGGTGGCTGAAGCATACTGTTCGAGACATCCTGCATGACCGCAATTGCATTTTTCGGTTTCCTCATCGTCCACCTTCATATGCCCTATCTCTCCGGCAGCTCCTGTAGATCCCGCAAGAAGTTTTCCCCCCAGGATTATTCCGCCGCCTACTCCCGTTCCAAGGGTTACGGCCACAACGTTTTCATATCCCTTGCCGCCACCTGCGATCATCTCGCCGAAGGCTGCAACATTTGCATCATTGGCTGCCACTATCTTTATGCCGGGCAGTTCCTTTTCCATAAGTTCCTTAAGATTAAGGGGACCCCAGCCCAGATTAACGGCTCCGCCGGGCATCATGCCTTTATCATCCACAGCTCCGGGAGCACCGGCTCCGACTCCTGCAACATCCTCTTCGGATATGCCCTTTTCGCCCATTTTATTCTTAATGGATCCGCAAACGTCGGGGATGATTTTTTTTCCGCTGTCGGTCTTATCTGTGGGAATCTCCCACTTTTCGATCAGTTCCGTAGCGTCATTAAAAAGTCCCATCTTTACGGTGGTTCCGCCTATATCAACTCCAAATACATACTTCATTATGAATCACCATCCTCCTCTTCGTCTGCATGCTTCCTTGCAAGTGAATCCTGAACTCTCTTATAAAGTTCCTGTGCCGCATTGTATCCCATCTGTTTCTGACGGTAGTTAACTGCCGCTGTTTCGCATATTACGGCAAGGTTTCTTCCGGGCCTGACGGGTATGTTGTGACATACTACTTTAACACCCAGATACTCGGTGGATTCCTCCTCAAGACCGAGTCTGTCGTAATCCTTATCCTTGTTCCAGTCCTCAAGTCTGATGACAAGGTCGACCTGCTGGGAATCCTTAACGCTGGATGCACCGAAAAGTGCCTTCACGTCAACTATTCCGATACCTCTGAGTTCGATGAAATGCTTGGTTATATCCGGTGCACTTCCCACAAGAAGCGTATCGGACAGTTTTCTCAGTTCTACCGCATCGTCTGTGACAAGTCTGTGTCCACGCTTTATAAGTTCAAGAGCTGCCTCGGATTTACCGATACCGCTCTCTCCGGTTATCAGAACACCTTCACCGTAACAGTCAACCAATACTCCGTGAACGGATATCATGGGTGCCAGCTGTTCATTCAGCCATCTGATAAGTTCTGCGGTAAATCCGGATGTTGCTTCATTGGTCAAAAGCACCGGAATACCGTATTTTTTTGCAACATCCATAAATATCTCGTTGGGTCTTAAGCCTCTGCAGAATATTATGGCCGGCATGGGATGCTCAAGGAACTTGTCGTATGCCTCATACTTCTGCTCATCATCAAGGGCATTCTCCATGTATGAATACTCAACGTATCCGATGACCTGTATACGGGCCGGGTCGAAATACTCGAAATAACCGGCAATCTGAAGTGCAGGTCTGTTGATATCAGGCTGTGTGATCCTGATCCTTTCAACGGATACCTCAGGAGTCAGATTGGTGAGATTCATTCTCTCTATGACTTTTGTGAGTTTTACACTTGCCATCAGATGTTCTCCCTGATCCAGTTCTCAAAATCCGCAGGTGATGATGCACCGACTTTATTTGACGCTGCTTCTCCACCCTTGAAGACTATGAAGTTGGGAATACTCATGACACCGTATTTTTCCGCAAGAGCTCCATTGTCGTCAACATTACATTTTACAATCTTTACGGTTCCTTCAAGCTTTCCCGAAAGTCCGTCAAGTACAGGAGACATCATCTTGCAGGGACCGCACCAGTCCGCATAAAAATCTACCAGTACGGGAATATCAGATTTAAGTACGACTTCCTCAAAATTCTCGGTTGTAACGATCTGTGACATGACAACTCCTTTCTTTGCCGCCTTGGCGTAACTTACCTTCTGCTGATCACGTATTTGCAGATGGGATTTCCCAGTCTTGAGAATTTCTCCTCATACTCCGTCATCACATTATCCTTCATAAGATCGGCATCAGCATGAAGGTCATAGGTTATAATATCTGCTTTCCACGCGGTGAATTCCAGTTCCTCAACCGCCCAGTCAAAAAGATCCCTGTTATCAGTCTTGAACTCTATCCTCGCGCCGTCTTTTATTATTTTATCATATCTTGCAAGGAATTCGCGAGACATTAGTCTTCTTTTTGCATGCCTGTCCTTGGGCCAGGGGTCGGAAAAATTAAGATATATGCGTCCGACTTCGCCGGGCGCGAAGATCTTGTCGATATTTTCCGCATCCATCCTCATAAATCTCAGGTTTTCCAAAGGGTCTGCTTCCATCTTCTGAACAGCCCTCAGAAGCACCGCGGAATACTTTTCAATGCCGATATAATTGATGTCGGGATGAAGACGTGCCATATCACAGACAAATCTTCCCTTGCCCATTCCTATCTCCAGATGGATCTCCCCGTTTCTTTCAAATTCCGAGGACCAGCTGCCCTTCTTTGATTCCAGTTCCTCCTCAGGAAAGACATATTCACTGCCTGCGATCCTCTCCCTGCATCCGGGTACATTCTTAAGTCTCATTTTTTTCTCTTGTTCCTTTTTTCAGTATTGCTCAGTTCAGGGAAAACAGGTCTCCGCCTTTCCCTGCGGTACTGCTTTCGCCAGTTGGGGTGAGCCTTTTTGTATCTCCTGATAGCTTTTGCCGCGCCGTATCCGGAGAATATGGCTATAACTATTGCCAGACTGATAAGAGCGACCCTTCGTATATTGATGAACACGAAGGTTTTTCCCGGGCTTACCGGCTCCTCGGGTTCTTCCTCCTCTGCCCTTGCTCCGAAATCATACAGTGCTCCCTGCTCTCCGAACAGTATCGAACACTTGCCAAGATACTGTCCCTCATAACCGTATACTATCCTTGCCGCTTCATTTGATCCGGTATTTTCATAGGTTATGGAACTTTCAAGTTCATCAAAATCAATGGTAAGCGGAAGTACTATACGGTCAGTCTTGTCCAGCGAAAGCATGGGCCTGGAATCACCCATGATATCCGTGGTTCCGTATGATCCCACATTTGCACCTATATCATATGATTTCTCATTCTCCGACGCATTGATTATCTTAAAATCTGAAAAGCCGTAATCAAAAAGGGAAATGGCATCCTCATATCTCTCATCCTCGCCGTCATTTAATATAACGGCTATGAGCTTCATATCACCTCTCCGGGCTCCGGCAATAAGGCAGTAACCCGCCTCGTCCGTATATCCTCCCTTGGCTCCCACAAGTCCCTCATATGCATAAGAAGAGCCTTCTGTCATCTTAAGTGGATTGCGTACTATGATCTCATCCTTCTGTGTTTCCGTGGGATAAAAATGTATGGACTTTTGCAGGGAATATTTGCACAACAGTTCGTTATCGAAAAAATCCCTGCCTATCAGTGCAAGATCATAGGCCGTACTGTAATGATCATCCGAATGAATTCCCACGGGATTTGAAAAGGAAGTATTAAGACATCCGCATTCGGCAGCCCTTGTGTTCATCTGTGCCACAAAAGCATCCCTGGAACCGCCTGCATATTCTGACAGGGCAAATCCGCACTCACAGGCGCCCCTTACAAGAATTGCCTGAAGGCACTCTGCAACGCTCAGGGATTCTCCCGCATCTATTCCGATATTCACAACCCCTGAAGGAACATCAAAAACCGCATCGTGGGAAAAAACCACCTGATTATCCAGATCACACATCTCAACGGCCAGCATGCTGGTCATAATGGCTGTCAGTGCTGCGGGATATGCTTTCCTGTGGGAATTTCTTGAATACAGTACTGCCCCTGTGGATTCTTCCATAAGTATCGCACACTCTGCAGATATCTCCGGAGCTTTTGGCCAGTTTGCTATATC
>ONTX01000169.1 GCA_900320825.1 uncultured Lachnospiraceae bacterium
CCGGAATACCTTCAAAGAAGTTCTTCATCAATACCAGGTTATAAACATTCATACCATGTTTCAGAACCAGTATCCACATGCTGTCTACAAGATGCAGTTTCTTCATGACCAAATACTCGGGGATCATACCACCGGAGAAGATCATGGTTATAAGCAAAAAGTACGATAAGATATTACGTCCCGGCATTTCTTCCTGGTTCAGTACATACCCGCCCAGAGTAGCCATCAGCAGACCAAGCAGTGTTCCCAGTATAGTTGTCACAAAAGAATTGATCAGGGGACGGAGCAGCTTCTTGGTTGTCATTATGGTTGCATAACCACCAATCGTAGGCTGCGTGGGCCACAATTTGAACTGATATACACCTACCGCATTAAAACTGTCGGATATTACCTTCCAGATAGGGATGATAATGATAAGCGTCAGCAATCCGAATATAATGTAATTGATAATATCAAATACCTTGATCTTTGACTTTCTTCCCGGAGTGATGATATTAACCTTTATTTTTCCCTTTTTAGCTTCAGTATTCAGATCTGATAACGTCTCTGCATTTCCCTGCTCTATCGCTTCTGCAGTCTCAGGAGTGGTTATTTCTGTCTGATCTGTTTTTTTCAAATCTTCCATTTCTGCCCTCCTTATATTATACCGCGTCCGCGGACTTTCTTACTTGCAAAGTTGCTTGCCAGCATCAGGATCATACCTACCACCGATTTGAACAATCCGACTGCTGTAGAGTATCCGTAATCAGGTAACATGGTAAGGAACGTCTTATCATACACATAGGTGGAAATAACCTGTGCTACATTCAATACCCGGCTGTTGTATAATACGAATACGGGTTCAAAAATATTAAGCACCTTTGCTATGTTCAGGATCAGCACTATAATGATCGTATTGGACAGAGCCGGAAGGGTGATATATCTTATCTTCTGCAGACGGGTCGCACCATCTATCTCTGCCGCCTCATAAAGCTCGGGATTTATACCTGAAAGTGTAGCAAAGAATATGACCGTTCCCCATCCTGTTTCCTTCCAGAGATTGATGATGTAGAACACAGGCCGCCACATCAACGGTTCATGCAGGAAGTCTATACTCTTATCGATCCATCCCCAACTCTTCAGTGTTTCATTTATCATACCCGTTGAGGATGTAGACAGGAACAATGTAAATATAGCCGCTACAACAGCGTATGACATAAAGTGAGGCAGATATATTACCGTCTGAATAAATTTTTTGCATATCAGGCTGGTCATTTCATTCAGAAAGATCGATATCAGTACTGCCACAAATGTATTCAGTAATAATTTTACAATCGAAATGATCAGTGTATTTCCAAAAGCGATCCAGAAATCCTTTTCCTTGAACATGGTTGCAAAGTGCTGCAGACCCACCCAATGTATATCACGTCCCTTATATACGAAAAAGGAATATCTGACACCCAGCATAGGCCAATAATACATGATCAGAACAAATATCAACACAGGGAGAAACATCAGATAAAATCCCCGGTTTTGCCAGATTCGTAATCCAAGAGGTTTCTTACGTTTCTTTATGGTAGATCCATTTTTATCACCCATCTTAGCTATTTCCTTTCGTAAGTCTTTTGTTGATACTTTCCAACAAATGCTTCCTGTTAAAAATATCCCCGCCTGCCGCAAGAACTTACGGCAGGGGGAATTCGTTACTTCTTACAGATTATTCCGCGCTGTTAAGTTCCTCGAGAATCTTGTCCACAACTTCTCCGTACTCTGCCTGATATTCTGCAATAGCCTCTTCTGCAGTCTTCTTGCCGTTAACAACCTCATTCATAAGAGTTGTCTTTTTGGTAACAAGATCTGCCTGCTTGTCAGTAAGTGTTTCGGATGAAGGCGCTACAGGAGCGTCTACACAGTTGCTCGTAAAGAACTGATTACCCTTTGTAACAAGAGGATCGTCATCTATGAATCCGTTTGTAAGAGGTGCGATAACCAGGACTGCATCCAGATGGTTCTTCTTCCAGATGGAGTTAGGATCATTAGGGCTGGGAAGCAGATGGAACTCTCCCTCTTCATAGTTGTACTCTTTCTTCTTCTCAGGATCATCGGGATTGGTCACAAAAGATTCTGCCTTGGTATCCCAGTGAACACCCTTTGCACCGTATGTCCATAAGGTCTGTACCTCATCACCATCCAGCATGGTCTCGAAGAGTGCGTCGAAGATAGCCTGCTCACGAAGATCATTGTCATCACCGTCATCTGTGATTACCCAAACAGGTGCTTCGCGGTTGATATATCCGCCCCATGTATCCTTGATCTCCTTGATGGGGGGAAGCTGAAGCAGTCTGTCATCACCCAGATCGCTGTCAACATCGTTCTTATCCATATTATTGGTCAGAGTACGAAGCCATGTACCTGCCCAATATGTAAATACCATTTCGGAAGTGCTCTGATCATTGGAGAAGAATTTCTCACGTGCCTGCTTTGTTCCGAATTCCTCAGTATCAGGATCGATCAGGCCGTCAGCTGCTGCCGTCTGCAGTCTTTTAAGTGCATCAATAGTAGCCTGCTCCTGGAAACCATCAACCCACTTGCCATCCTTCTGATAAAATGAGGGATATGCACCCTGCCAGAACTCAGGCATATAGTTGATAAAAGGAGCCTCATC
>ONTX01000166.1 GCA_900320825.1 uncultured Lachnospiraceae bacterium
CTTCCGCCAATCTCCTCTTTTTGGACGAGCCCACGAACCACCTGGATATCACGTCAAAAGAGATCCTGGAAAATGCACTCTCCGAATACGAAGGAACACTGATCATAGTTTCCCATGACAGATATTTTGTAAACAGAGTCGCAACAAGGATACTTGAACTTCATAACGGACATTTCGACAATTACATCGGAAATTACGATTATTATCTGGAAAAGAAAGAAGATGTAAGGAAGGCGGCAGAAAACACCGGAGCTACTGCCGGATCAAAGAGCAGTTCATCAGCTTCTTCTACCGCTTCGGTTGCATCATCATCAGGTGCATCCTCTTCCCCGGGATCGTCATCTGATGGTGCACTTGATTGGAAAGAACAGAAAGCCCGTCAGGCAGAAGAAAGAAAACGCGCAAATGATCTGAAAAAAGTTGAAGACAGGATATCTGAGATTGAAGACCGTATCTCACAGATTGATGAAAAGATGGCTGAACCCGATATAGCAACAGACCCGGGTAAACTGAACGAACTGTCAAAAGAACGCACAACGCTTGAAAATGAGCTTGATGAATTAATGGAAAAATGGGAGGCCCTAAGCTAAGGCCTCCCATTTTAAAATTCAAATAATATCAATATTCAATTAAATTTCGTCACTGGCTGTTATTACTAAAAAAACTGATTATCTTAAGCACTACCCATCCCACATTAATACCCACAAAAGCAATTTGCTGCATATCTGTAGGAAGCAGCATGCAGATAACAATGACTATGAACTCAAATAAAAGAAATTTTCCCATTTAGTCTCCTTAAACAGCGGAACCGTCCCCCTGTTTACAGGGATTCAAAAGTCTCCTTGATTGCCTTAATAAATCCCTCCGAATCAAGGATTACGGGATCTTTACAGTCGGAGATCAGGGAAAGTGACTTTGTCATCTTGCCGTCTTCGATGGTCTTAATACATGCCTTTTCGAGTTTTTCGGCAAATTCGGAAAGCTCCGGGATGCCGTCAAGCTCTCCTCTTTTCTTAAGTGCTCCTGTCCACGCAAAGATGGTTGCGATGGAGTTGGTGGAAGTCTTCTCACCTTTAAGATGCTTATAGTAATGTCTCTGGACTGTTCCGTGAGCGGCTTCGTATTCATATACTCCTTTGGGAGAAACGAGCACGGATGTCATCATGGAAAGATCTCCGTATGCCGTGGCAACCATATCGCTCATAACATCTCCGTCATAGTTCTTGCAGGCCCAGATAAATCCGCCTTCACTTCTGATAACTCGGGCTACCGCATCATCAATGAGAGTATAGAAATATTCTATGCCCGCTTTTTCAAACTTCTCCTTATATTCTTTCTCATACATATCAGCAAAGATATCCTTGAAGTTATGATCATAGGTCTTGGATATGGTATCCTTGGTTGAAAACCAGAGATCCTGCTTTGTTGAAAGGGCATATTCAAAGCATGCCTTTGCAAAGCTGGTAATGGACTTATCTGTATTATGAATTCCCTGGATAATTCCTGGACCGTCAAACTCATGAATGGTCTTTCTTACTTCTGTTCCGTCAGCTGCGGTAAAAACAAGTTCAGCTTTTCCGGCACCGGGAACCTTTATCTCCGTATTCTTATAAACATCACCATAAGCGTGACGAGCCAGTGTAATGGGCTTTGTCCAGTTGGAAACATAAGGTCTGATTCCCTTTACAAGGATGGGAGCTCTGAATACGGTTCCGTCAAGTATGGCACGGATGGTTCCGTTGGGGCTCTTCCACATTTCCTTAAGGTTATACTCGGTCATTCTCGCTGCATTTGGGGTAATGGTCGCACACTTTACAGCAACACCGTATTTAAGAGTAGCATTAGCGGAATCCACGGTAACCTGATCATCAGTCTCATTTCTGTGCTCAAGTCCGAGATCGTAATACTCTGTCTTAAGATCAACATAAGGAAGAATGAGTTCGTCCTTGATCATCTGCCAGAGGATCCTGGTCATTTCATCCCCGTCCATCTCAACGAGGGGTGTTTTCATCTGAATTTTAGACATGATATAAACTCCTTATATATCTATTATTGCGGCGGACCGCAAATTTTTTATTCCGGTTTTACAAGTCCGTTATCGATCATATTTTTATAAGCATTGATCATATGCTCATTTGCAAGGCGCTCGGCATCATCGGCATTCTTATTCTTGATCGCTTCAAGAATAGCCTCGTGCTCAGTATTGGACTGAGGTCCGCGGGTTGCACTAGATAGAGTCTTTTTACGGATGCGGAGTACGTACTGATGATAATCCTTGAGCTGGTGCTCTAATATCTTGGAACCGGATGCTTCGTATAAAAGCTCATGGAATCTGTTATCCAGTTCAAACATCTGCTCACGGTGTCCCTTGTCTATGTGGAACTTTGCAAGGTACACATTTTCTTCCATTTCTTCCAGCTGTTCTTTTGTGATATGATCCACGGCCCATCTTGCGGCAAGGCCTTCAAG
>ONTX01000164.1 GCA_900320825.1 uncultured Lachnospiraceae bacterium
AAAGAAGCGGTATTAAGTGAAGAAATGAAAAATCGCTACGGGATCTGATCTCCCGTAGCGATCTGAGTTGCAATCTGAGCACAGGTCCTGGTGCCGGTTTGTTTATTTTACCGGAGCATAGGACTCTGCGAAAAAGTCTTTGCCGATTATGTATACGTCATCGGTGTCATTTGTTTTACATGCAAGGTAGTCTCCGGGATAACCCTTAAGATATTCACCCTTGAGCCATTTGGTAAATACCTTGGTCTCTTTTGTAATGGGACGTGCCAGAATGTGGCTTCCTCCGGATGATACACACATATGTGCATGAGGCACAAGGTCTATGGTCTCGGATGACGAGACCTTTTTTATTGTAGGCGAGTATTCAAGTTTCAGGGTATATTTTCCGCGAAGCTTCTTATAGCTCTTTTTGAAAACTTCCATTTTTGTCGGGTAGACCTCACCCTTTATTCCTATCATGATAACGGTATCTTCCTCAACCATGAGGTTTAAGTCGCCTTCCATGGATCTGACCATGATATGGGTGCCAAGAGGCATGAATTCTGAAGGTATCGCATATCCCTGCTTTACGGGGATCTTGACGTATTCCTGCATTCCACGGCGGCTTACTTTGGTCTTGCCGGCATAGATTATATCGGAATCTGAATAATAGTTATGCATCTTTTCCCTGAGTATGGAAGTTACCGCAGAAACTTTCTCTTTTTCAGGGCATTCGGAATAGTATTTGTATTTTTGCTCGAGAAGCTCCTTTTGTATAAAGCCGCCGGCTTTGTCCATATGGCCTCCGCCGTGTCCGAGATCTCTTGCGATATATGATGCAAGCTCATCTGCTCTTACTTCGGGAGTGTCGCTCCTTACGGAATATTTGACGCCGTATTTGAGAACGGAATATACGAGGCACACATCAACCGAATCAACGGATAAAAAGAAGTCGCTTATAAGCCCGAGGATATTCGGATCGCAGGGCTGGGCCTCAAGTATCGCATATCTGTGGCTGGGATGAAATTCAACACCCAAAAGGGCAATGCCCGCGATCTTGGCTTCGTCCAGGGTTATGTTCATTCCGTTTAGTTTTCTTATAAGGTTTTTGTCAAAATAGATCTCGTCCAGCATATCCCTGTCGAGAGGATGTGAAAGCTCCGAAAGGGAGTTGGTATCTGTGAAGAGACCGTAGTACAATGCTGTGGAGAGTTCTGAACTGGGATGATATCCTTCTTTTTTCATCATATCCCAGATGATGGTGCAGCAGCTTCCGATACCGGATCTGATCTCGTGTAGTTCGGGGAGTACTTTGCCCTTTGCAACCTGGTGATGGTCGATGGTTGCAACTCTCTTTGCATTGAAACGCGTAACGTTTCCTTCTTCGTACTGGCAGTCGCACGTAAGGAGAAGATCCGGATTTCCGATGCCGTCGGATTCGTATTCAATGGGGATTTCCAGGGTATCGACCAGATATACGAGATTGGATTTTGATATCTTGTCTTTTCCGGAATAGATGAAGCGGACGTTCTTGCCGTTGTCCCTCAAATAGGAATATAGTGCATATCCCGAACCGATGGCATCGGCATCGGGAATGTCATGGCATTGGATGACAATGTTATTGAAGGCAAGCAGATCCGATAGTTTCATTTTACGCTCTCCTTTTCTTGTGTTATGATACCTGTGCTGCAATTGATGCACAGGAAGATCCACCAGTTAATTATACATTAACCGCGGCCTGTGAGAAAGAGTGATGTTTTATGAATATCCTGTTAATCGGCGGGAGCTATTTTCTCGGCCCTTCTATTATAGAAACGGCACTTGGAGATGGTCACAAAGTGACCGTTTTTAACCGCGGGAACAGACCTCTTAATATGGACGGGGTCACTGAGATAAAGGGTGACAGGACAGTCCCCGGTGATCTGAAAAAGATTGAAGATTCCTTTGATGCGTGCATTGATCTTTGCGCATATGAAAAAGGTGATATCGAACGTGTGAAAAGCGTCCTTTCCGAAAGGACGGGAAGATATGTCTTCATAAGCACCGTGGATGTTTATGAAAGAGGCACCGGCAAAAAACTTGATGAATCGTCGGAACTTGAAACAAGGGATTATGGCGGCGAAGCGGGTGCATACATTCTCGGAAAGGCAGCTCTTGAAAGAGAGATAGCAACCCTGGGTGATCACTCGGTGTTAAGACCGTCGGTTATATACGGCCCCGGCAATTATGCCCCAAGGGAAAATATTTATTTTAAATGGATTAGCGCGGCGGGGCAGATCCTTGAACCATCGCCGTCAGACGGCTTCTTCCAGCCGGTTTACGTCGGAGATGTGGCAAGGGCTGCTATCAGGGCCTGCAGTGATGATGCTTTTTTAAACAGGGCATTTAATGTAACGGACGGAAGGCATGTTAATTACGAAGATTTCACGGAGATCTTAAGGAGAGCCTGCGACAAGCCCTTTGAAGTGATAAAGATAACGCCGGAAGAGGCTTTTGCGGGGCAGGTTCCTTTTCCTTTTCCCATAACGAAATCTGAATCCGAAGATTATGACGGAAGTGCCCTGACAGGAACAGGGTTTGAATTTACAGATATATATGAGGGCATGAGTAATGCCTGGAGGCAGTATGTACATAGCTGATAACTGGAAAGATTACGAAGTATTGGATACCGGAAACGGTGAAAAACTTGAAAGATGGGGGGATTATCTTCTGATAAGACCCGACCCCCAGGTAATATGGCCCTGTGACCATACCCATCCCGGATGGAAGAAAAACGATGCCCATTATCACAGATCCTCCAAAGGAGGCGGAGAGTGGGAATTTAAGGGGCTGCCCGGCGAATGGAGTATTGAATATAATGTAAAAACCACCGGGAAAAGACTTGTTTTTAACCTCAAGCCCTTTGCCTTCAAGCATACAGGCGTTTTTCCCGAGCAGGCGGCAAACTGGGAGTGGACATCTTCTATAATAAATGAAGCAGTAAACAGCCGCGAAGGTTCGGAACCCGTGAAGGTGCTCAATCTTTTTGCTTATACCGGCGGTGCCACTCTTGCGGCTCTTTCCGCGGGAGCTTCGGTCACACATGTTGATGCTTCCAAAGGAATGGTCGGATGGGCCAAAGAGAACGCAGTATCT
>ONTX01000163.1 GCA_900320825.1 uncultured Lachnospiraceae bacterium
ACATGGCTCTTACCTCCGTTCAAGCATACCCCCTGGGGGTATCTATATCTGCAAACAATATATACCCCCTGGGGGTATGCGTCAAGTTTTTAGACAGAATTTACTTACTAAAATTTAAAAACATGAATTTGGTAAGTAAACTTTTTCGCTTACGCCCTCGAAAAAGATGTGAAATACAGTTTTAAGGGTCTCTTCCAATGCCGTGCTCCGAAAACATCACGCAAGATGGCCTGTTTTCGAGAAAAAACAAGTCAAAACATGCTCATATACCCCCACCCCTTACCTACTAAATTACGAAAAATCGCTTTTTAGTAGGTAAATTCCATCTCACCCAAGGCCTTGACTTTGTAAATTGTATTGGGAATATATAAAAAAGCTAATCGATCATACTATATGAAATATCAAGATTAATATATATGGACTTTATGAGGTTTTCCGCCAAATATCTCCAATATGAATAAAGCTTAACCTTCTCGTATTGACTTCACCCAATTTAATCTCTTCAACTAATTCAAAACCGGCTTTTTTAAACTGTTCATAATAAACATCCTTAGACCAATACGTACTTTTGTATCCAGTTTTTTGGTTCAGCAAGTAAACTACATCTTTGTTTTCATTGTTCAGTGTATCTCTCGTGCAGAGAAAAGCACCGGATTTCAGATTATCATTTACATTTTTAAGGATAGAATAAACATCGTTTATATCATCACAGTACATCAGCATAGCTAATATAGTAGCGCCATCATACTGTTTAGTAACTTTGAGTTTTTTCGCATCTGCCTGGTAAAAGCTGACATTTTCAGCACTGCCCTTTTGCTCATTTGCCGTATCCACAAGTGCCTGTGAATATTCATAACCATCTATTTGCGAACAATTAGGTGCCATCAGCAGTGTCCATTCTCCAGATGCGCAGCCAATATCCATAATATGAGGCTTTTCCGAAAACAACGGAAGGAACTTTCCAAAAATAAGATTGTAGATTTCTGTATGAGTCTTAGGGAAATACGTTTTCAGACTGAAAGACGTCTGTTTCTTCCAATAAGTTTCTTCTTCAGATGAATACTTCTTAACTAATTCATCATAAACTGTTTTATCAATACAAAAGAGTTCATCCATGTATTGATAAGTACTTACTTGCGAAGTCTCAAACAGTCTTTTTTTTCTTTTTGAAATCAGTTTCCAATACAGAGATCTGAATTTATTGCCAACCCTATATATGATATTCATAAACACTGCCTTAATTTGTATCAGACTGCAATTCGCGTTTAATATCAGTAGAACTGACTCCGTGTGTTCTTTTAAGTCTGACTACTTTTTTACCATGTGTATTACACCAATCTTCAACTACAGTAAATCTTCCGCCGACATGGTCCTCACCTAAAGCCAGAATATCAAAATCAATCTTCTCCAGTGTCTCAGGAATAAGGCTGTCATAAACAACAACCTCATCAACAATCTTCAAAGCATTCAGCATTTCAACCCTTTGTTCAGTTGAATAAAACACCTTTGCTTCAGGCTTGTACTTTAAAATGCTATTACCATCCTGAACTGCTACAATAAGATAGTCCGCATGTTCTTTGCATTGCTTAAACAGCCTCAAATGACCAAGATGAAAATAGTCAAATACACCAAATGTAAGTATTTTAGTCATAACAATTCACCTCGTTTTAGGATGTTAATTTCCTGTAGTATAAAACTTGATACATCAGGGTAATTAATTGCAATATTCTCTTTAACCCAATCCTGAATCCTATTATCTTCTTTAATCTCGTTATCAGCAATTTCCTTTATGAATTTAATTATATCTTCTTCTGATCTGGCAATAGTATAACTGTTAATTGCTTTTTTCATAAGAGTCGTCAGTTGTTCTTCCTTCAAAGCCTTGTTATATACAAAACATCCCGGTTTTCCTGTATATAACCACTCAACAGTAAATGAACCACAGTCATTTACTATCGCATCACATTCGGCAAAAATGCCCAGATAATCTCCTCCGGTTGAATATTCAACACCTTTCTCCTTAAGGACACTAATATACTTTTCGACTTCCTCCGAAGTCCATACCTTATTATTTATCAGTGTTGTGAATAGTAATGGATGAGGTCTGAATACAAAATCCAACTCTGGAAATAAATCCGGGAGTTTGGTTAGAAGATCGTAGTATTCCATAAAATTAGATAATGGCAATATATTCAAAGATACAGTATGGTGAGATGTAATAAGAATCTTCTTTCTTTTGTTCTTTGAAGGATGAAACTTCGCAAGACCATCCATTTTGGAATAACCGGCCAAAACAACGTTTTTACCTTTCACAACTTGATAATCCACATAATCCTGATAAGTATACGTTGTATCAGCAAACAACTTCCAAACCAAATTCAATTCCGGTCCTTTGAGTCTGTCCAGAGTTGTCAGTTTTCCAACATCGTAACCATATGAAACATAAACCGGCAAAACATTCCTGCGTGATGCATAAGCGATTTTATGATACTTATGAACAAACCGATCATATGGGTTTGCATAATAAACTATATCAAATTCATTAAGGTGATCAAAAAAAGTATTATTTTCAGGATCCCATCCATCTATAACAAAATCAGGACCATAGAACCTGACAAAAAACTCTTTTGATCTATTATATGTTTTCTTAGCATGATCAATTCCTCTGGAAAGATCCGGAATAACCACAATCTTCGGATCCCAATGCTCCCTGTCTTCCATCATCTTACGGAACACACCATCCATTCCATAAGTTGAATCATAAATAACGTATGAAGCATATTTGATCTTCTTCTTTCCGGAACTCCTGAAATCATCTATCAACTTTTCATAATGCCTGGCAGCTCTGGATGAATCATTTTTGATTCGAATCTCTCTGAATTTATGGACAACGGGCCGCAGAACATCCTTAACTTTATTCAACATTTAGATCATCTCCTGAACTCGTTTTTCCTTTTTTGCTTTTGAAAACCATTACATAATAATCATAAAGTGTCTTTCGCTTAATTATTAACACTATCAAAACAATTAACGCCACTATTAGTCTTGCTATTACATAGGAATACAACACTATTCCTAAAACTGAACAAACAATTAGAGCTATAAAGACCATAATCATTTTGAAATAATCATATGCATTATCCTCCAAAGATAATTCTTTGAGGATACTCTTCATTGCAAGATAATTAGCAAAAGCAAAAACAATATAACTAAATAAAGTAGTATAAGCTGCCGCTATATAACCAAATTTGGGAATAAATATCCAGTTTAATATGATATTCAGCAAAGCAGCGACAACAGATGCAATAACAAGGCGTTTCTTCTTTTCATAATAGAACTCTACACAAATAAACATCTGCGCATAAAACAGCATTAACAAACTTATGGCAACCGGTGGAATTACAAAAACAGCTTCTACATACTCTTCTCCTCCGATAATAGCTATTATCTCCGGAGCAAACCATACTACACCACAAAGCAAAATAGCCATCATTACGGATATGATCAAAGAGACTTTTTTGTTTTCAAATGCTTTTCCATCTTTAATTTTCAAATAAAACCAGGGAATATATGAATTATTGGTAGCATTTATAATAAATGTAAGCACCATAGCCAGTGAATAAGCTACACCATAAATAGCCGCCTTATCCCTGTTTACCAGATGATCGATCATTATCCTGTCGCTTTGATTAAATACATATTGGGAAAGATAATATGCAAGTAACGGAAGATTAAAAGTCAGTCCGTATTTCCAATACTCTTTATTGAATAAACGCTTTCCACGAAACAGATTAAGACCAAAGAAAAACAAGCCCATGAGAATGATAACTATAGAGTATCCGAAAATACGCGCATACCCTTTATCTTCACTGTTTATTACTAAGATATAAGCGAGAACAGGAGAAAGAACAGACATTATGAGCGTTACTGCAACAACACATTTATATTTGAATTCAAATCTCTTTTTACCACTCCAAAGCAGAATAGCCGTAGATCCGAGTATTTCTCCAACCATAAGCAGCATTATGGATGTCGGAAGCTCAAAAAGGCCATTCCACAAATCCCTAAACGGGAGATAAATCACAAGAAATAATGCCGCTAATACTAAACACATTCCTTCTACCGAAGCAATGTAACCTTCGCGATCCTTTTCAAATTTTATCATTGCTTTTGAGAAAGAACCGAACGCCAGATTCAGAGTAATGAATATGGTTAATATTGAATTCCACGACTGATAAACAACATACATACCATACTGTTCAGTCGTAAGAAGACGAACAAAGATTGGCATGGTAATAAAAGATAAGCAACGCTGCAATATACTGCATATTGCATATGCGGCTGAAACTTTTACAGTAAGCGGGATATTATTCCATTTACTTTTTATCTTATTTACCATCGCGCCCATCTAGTATGCTCTTAAATACCGAATAATCTCTTATGTAATCATCCGGATCATAATAATCAGAAGCAGCAACACATAGAACAGAATCTTTCTGTAGCCACAGCATTTCTCTCCAAGTACACTGATCGATAACAACGCCGATACTCGGATCTTTCAGATCAATCTCTTCTCTTCCGTACTGGTTTTCGAGTATGAGCTGAATACGTCCATACGGACAGAAAAGAAGCTGCTTCAAGCTCTTATGAGCATGGAATCCACGTCTTACACCTTCAGGAACTTTGGATATGTAATAAATTCTCTTTATGTCAAAAGCTATATCGTGTGATGATTCAAAAAACGAGAGCTCTCCGGCATTAACTGTGGGGATTGTATTAATGTGGATTACCTTACACCCTGCTACAGAGTCTCTGACATTAAGCTCGTCGCCATTAAGGGCTGAATACCATTTCAGATTATTTATACCCTCATATCTTTCAAGGACTTTGGCCGGAATATCAACAACTTCATGAAAGTTGTGCTTATCATAAAAACGGACCGCTCTCTCATTGTCCCTGGAAACACACCAATAAACGCTCGTTAAACCTAACTCATTAAAGGCCTTATTGATAATTGCTTCCATTCCGAACCAGGCATAACCTTTTCTCATCGCTGCAGATCTTACGGTTATTGCGAATTCAGCACTTCCATCCTCGATATTCTTGAGACTTACAGTACCCATATATTCATCTTCATCAGAAGCTATTGCCAGATGAATGTTTTTTTCAGTAATTGCTGAAGATATAAAAGAACAACAATCCTCAAGAGTCTTAGAACTGAAATCAGCTCTCAGATTCCCGACAACTCTTTCGTCATGCATCCACTCAAGCATAAGCGGTGCATCTTCAATTCGAAGTTCTCTTAAATGCAAGCGATGGCCTCCTTAAAACTCGTTGATCGCATCGATAACATATTTTATCTCATCATCAGACATTCCGTAAAACATAGGCAAACTAAGCTCTGTTTCACTGATTTTTTCAGCAATTGGCAGATCGTTTTCTGATAAGCCAAGATCTTTGTAACACTGCTGAAGATGGATCGGAATCGGATAGTGCTTATTTGTTCCTATGCCCTTCTGATTCAAATGCTTTTCCAAGGCATCACGCTCATCACAACGGACTGCATATATATGCCAGACAGGCAAACAT